>NZ_VHLC01000100.1:0-33643 GCF_006547355.1 Myxococcus sp. AB036A
GGCGGACACCCGGGCGCCAGGCTCGGGGATGCTGCGGGCTTCCGGGGGCTGCCTCCACCGGCGCGCCGCCTTGGCCTGCGTGCGGGGCGATTCGCGGGCGCTGTCTTCACTGGCGCGTCGCTTGGGCCCGCTGCGGGGTGATGAGCGGGAGCCCCGGCGCGCGCCATGGGCCGCGGACCGTGATTTCCGCTGCGTGTGACAAGGGCCGCTGCGATGGCACGAAATGCCCACTCACACGGAGCCGCACGCAGGCGAGCGCACCGTGGCCGACGTTGAGTGTGCCGCCGCTCCTCCGTACCGTGTCAGGTCCATGCGCCGTTGGCTTCCGCTCGTTCTGCTGCTGCCTGGAATCGCCTGCACGCCGCCTCCCGGCCCGGAGGACACCTCGCCCGATGCCTCCGTGGCGAGTGTGCCCGCGCCCTGGGGCGCGGAGGAGCGCGGTGACACACTGAGTGCATCTGTGTCGGCACCCAGGGCCGCGGCGTTCGACGGCGGCGCTGGCCCAGGGACGCCAGGGGACGGCGTGGAGGTCCGCGCACCGCACGCCGATACCAACGCTCCTGAGGACCTCCCCGCGGATGACCGGCGCACGGCCGCGGATGCGCTGTTCGCGGCGTGGCAGCGCACCGCGGCGGATGCGGGGACTGACGGCGGCGTTGAGGGTTCGGCCGAGGCGACGCTGTCTCCGCCGCGCCGCACGCATGATGATGGTTCGGCCGAGGCGCGCGACGAGGTGCCGGCGCTGGCCATCGACCCCGCCCTGGATGACCTTGCCCCGTCCGAGGAGGAAGAGGACACGCCGGGCGGAGAGGAACTCCCCCTGCCCGAGCAGCTCACCGTCATCCCGGACGAACTGCACCCGGGCGAGGAACTGGTGCTCGGCCCGGACGGCGAGCCGCTCGAGGACACGGGGCTGGTGCTCGAAGACGTCGACCCAGGACTGGAGCCCGTGAGCGGCGCGGAGGACGGAGGAACGTACACCGTGCCCTTCGCTCCGGACGCGGGCTCGCTGCGGGTGCGCCGCTCCATCGTGGTCCGCCAGGAGCCTCGGCAGGACGCACCCGCACTGGGCACCGTGGCGCAGGACATGCGCGTGCGCTGGCAGGGCGAAACGGCGGTGCGCGGCCCGGATTGCGAGGCTTGGATTCAGATTGAGCCGCGCGGCTGGGTCTGCGAGCGCTACCTGGAGCCCAACTTCCGCGAACCCCGCGTGCGCGAACTCCCGAAGCTGCGCGAGGGCGAGCTGACGCCCGGCATCTACGCCCGAGTCGTAGGCAAGCGCGTGCGCGCCTATCCCAGCCTCGCCCTAGCGCGCGCCCGGCGAAAGGGCGTGCTGCTGAAGGGCTCCGTATCCGTACAGCTCCGCGGGCAGGTCCGCATCCGCCGCAAGACGTACTGGCGCACCACCGATGGCCAGTACCTGGAGGCGCGTGTGCTGCGCGAGTACCGGCCGTCCTCCTACGAAGGCGTGAACGCGGAGGCCATCGCCGAGCTGCCGCCGACGTTCGCCTGGGCCCAATCCCGCACGCGCCCCTCCGCCGCCGTGGAAGTACGGACAGCGCCAGACGCGAAGGCCGCCCGCGAAACGGTGCTGCCACCACGCACGCTGGTGGCCGTGAAGGAGCTGTCCGAGGACGGCCACTGGGTGAGCATCGCGGAGGACCAATGGGTGGCGCGAGACGACCTGCACGTCGCCTGGTTCTCACACGCGCCGCCGCAGGTGGAGCCCGGCTCCCGCTGGCTGGACGTGGACCTGGATGCCCAGGTGCTGGTGGCCTACGAAGGTGAGCGGCCGGTGTATGCGACGCTCATCTCCTCCGGGAAGCAGGGCACGGACACGCCGGAGGGGCTGTTCCGCATCTGGATCAAATTCGCGGAGGCCGACATGACAGGCAGCGGCACCGCCGGCAACGACACCTACCGCGTGGCCACGGTGCCCTGGACCATGTTCTTCCAGGACGACTACGCGCTGCACACGGCCTACTGGCACGACCGCTTCGGCCAGCCCATGAGCCACGGCTGCGTCAACCTGTCGCCGAAGGACGCCCGAGCGCTCTATGCCTGGGCCGCGCCGCAGGTGCCCGTCGGTTGGTCCATGGTCCACGCGACGGAGGACGCGCCGGGCTCGTGGATTCGCATCCGCGGTCAGGCCCGGCCGACGGGCAAGCCGCGCAAGGTGGCGGTCGCCGCGACGCAGGGGGGCGCGCCGTAGTGGTCAGCTCACCACGGACACGGTGACGCGGCGCCGGTGCGGCGAGGTCCGGTGCTCCCAGACGTAGACGCCCTGCCACGTCCCCAGGTCCGCGCGGCCGTCCTTCACGGGGATGTTCAGCGCGTTCTGCGTGAGGACGGTGCGCACGTGCGCGGGCATGTCGTCCGGCCCCTCCGCGTCATGGACGAAGAGCGGGTCCCCGTCCTTCACCAGCCGCGAGAAGAAGGACTCCAAATCCTGGCGCACGTCCGGGTCCGCGTTCTCACACAGCAGCAGGGATGCGCTCGTGTGGTGAAGGAACACGGTGCACAGCCCCTGGCGGGCGCCGCTCTCCGCGACGGCGCGCTGGACGTCCGCGGTGATGTCGGTGAAGCCGCGGCCCCGGCTGGACACCGTGAGCTCCTTCGCGTGGAACATGGCTCAGCGTCCTCCCAGCCGCGCGGCGAGGAACGCGGCCAGGGCCTCCAGTTCCTCGGTGACGATGGCGTGCGGCATGTCGTAGGCGTGGAAGTCCACGGTGAGGCCCGACGCCACGAACAGGTCCCGCAGCCGCTCGGCGCTGTCCAGGGGAAGCAGTGGGTCGTAGCGCCCGTGGGCCTGGAACACGGGCAGCCCCGTGCGGCCCTGGGCGCGGGGGCGCCACTCCGGCTCCGACGTCAGCGTGCCGGAGAGGATGCACAGCCCGGCGGGCGGCTCATCCAGGCGCAGGGCCACGTCCGTGGACACCATGCCGCCCTGGCTGAAGCCGCCCAGCACGATGCGCCCGTAGGGCAGCTTCATCGCGGCGCACAGCGCGTCCACGGTGCTCATCAGCGCCCTGCGCGCGGCGGGCATGCCCGGCGGCACGTCGCGCGCGAACTGCTCCCAGTCGCGCTGCTCCCCCCGCATCACCGCGTCGGGCAGGGGGAACCAGGCGCGTCCGCCGTGCGCCCAGGCCATGGGCCCGCCGGGGAAGACGAACCGCACGCGGTCCGCCAGCGCCGGCTGGAACGCCATCAACTCCGGCCCCAGGGGCACCAGGTCGGTGGCGGGCGCGCCCAGGCCATGGGAGAGGACGACGACCAGTTCGGGCGTCGCGCCCTCGGGGAGCGCGTCGATGACGTGGCAGTCCAGCTCACCCAGCCGTGTGGCCACGTGGCGCAGGGCGCGTTCCATCGTCAGTTCCCGCTGCCGGCCGGGGCCTGGTCGCTCATCGCAATCTTCTGGATGACGACCGGCTCCAGGGGCTTGTCGCGCGGGTCGCGCTGCACGTTGGAAATCTTCTCCACCACGTCGTAGCCCGACACCACCTCACCGAAGATGGTGTGACGGTTGTTGAGGTAGTCCGGCGTGGAGGTGGTGATGAAGAACTGGCTGCCGTTGGTGCCGGGGCCGGCGTTGGCCATGGCCAGCAGGCCCTTCTTGTTGAAGGTGCGGCCGCTCTGGAACTCGTCCTCGAAGCGGTAGCCTGGGTCGCCGCGGCCGGTGCCCGTGGGGTCGCCGCCCTGAATCATGAAGCCCGGAATCACCCGGTGGAAGATGACGCCGTCGTACAGCGGCTTGCCCTCCACGCGCTGGCCCGTCTTCGGGTCCGTCCAGGCCTTCTCGCCCGTGGCCAGGCCCACGAAGTTGGCCACCGTCTTGGGGGCATCCTTGGAGAAGAGGCGCACGACGATGGCGCCCTGGTTCGTTTCGAGAGTGGCGTAGACGTCCTGGCCCGCCTGGACCTTCTTCGTCCATTCACCCGAGGCGGCCTCGGAGGGGGGCGCCGCGGCCGGCACCTCGGCGGCGGACGGCGCCGTGGGCTTCGCCGGCGTCGTCGCGGAAGGCGGGGTACCACCCCCCATGGATTCCTTCTTGTCGGAGTCCTTGCAGGCGGTGAGGGTGAGGCAGAGGAGGACAGTCGTCAGGAATTGGGTCCGCATGGCGCGCGGACCTTAGCCCCTTTTCCAATGGATTCCAGGGGCTTACGGGGTCATCGGTCGGTATCTGTCAAATACCGGGAGTGAAAATCGGCAAGGTCTGTGAGTCTGGACACAACAATTCACCAGAAAGCCCGATGATCCGGGTAGAGCCTCAAAAAGCCCTTCAAGTTCCCGTAGGAGCACACTCTATGGCGCCTCCGATTCGCCGCAACGAGCCCCGTCCCGTCCCGCCGCCTCCCGCGACGGCGCGTCCGACTCCGCCGCCGCCTCCTCCTCCGGCCCGTACGGAGGCCCGTCCCGGGCAGTCCGACCGGTTCGAGGACGCGCACAACCGCGTGACGCAGGCCGCCACTGGGCTCCGCTCTGTCTCGGATGCCGCTGTCGCCACGCAGGTGCGTGACGCCTTCGGGCCCCGCCGCTTCGGCCCCATCAACCTGCCGGGCGGCAATGGCCCCGTCGTCGAAGGGGCGAACACCCGCCTCGCGCGCGGCGCCGGTGCCGTCAGCCTCGCGGCCAACGTGGCGCAGCTCCCCACCGGAGCCATCGAGACGTTCCGTGACGTGCGCGATGCGCTTCGCAACCCGACCGAAGCGAACGTCCGTGAGGCGGTGGGCACCGCCTCGGGCACGCTCTCCACGGGGCTGATGGCGGCGCGGGATGGCCTGAGCCTCGCGGGCAATGTCAGCAACTACCGCGCTGCCACCAACGCGGCTCGCACCGCCTTCACCGCCGCGGCCCCGGAGGCCTCGCGTGCCGCCGCCAACCGCGTGGCCACCACCGCCGCCAACACGGCGCTGGAAGGTGCGTCGCGTCAGGTCGTGCGCCGCGCGGCCGCTGAGGTCGCCGAGCGCGGACTCGAGGGCGCCGCCCGCACGGCTGGCACCGCCGCGCGCGCCGCGGTGCAGGGCGGTGGCACCGCGGTGGCGCGTGCCGCGGGCCGCTTCACCCCGGGCCTCAACGTCGCCATCGCCGCGGCGGATACCGTGGCGGCCGTGAACACCATCACGGACCCGAACGCGTCGGCTGGAAAGAAGATTACCGCTGGAGTGACGGCGCTGGGGTCCATCGCCGCCGCGACCAACATCCCGGTCGTGAGCCAGGTGGGTGCGGCCGTCTCCACCGTGTCTGGCTTCATCGGCTCCTTCTTCTAGGAAGCGCCGCGTCGTCAATCTCAACGCTCCGGGGGGCTTCGGTCCTGCCGGAGCGTTGTGCTATCCGAGGGGGCGGAGCGAGAGACCATGACGACCCATGATGATTCGCAGGGCGGTCGTAAGAATGCCCGTTCGCTGGCAGAGCTTCATGCGCTTGGCATCATGAAAAAGATGCCGGCGGCGCTGCAGCTCGACAGCACCGAGCCGGTGGAACTTCCCACGGTGGAGGCTCCTTCCCTGGAGGGGGTATCGGTGGCCCAGGTGGCACCTGCGCCATTGACGGAGCAGGACCTCGTGGACCGCTTCGATGCGCTCCGTCGCCGGCACGCAGACGTCCGCGAGCGTCAGCCGGGCGAGGATGTGGCGCTCGAGGACGACGTGCTCGTGGACGTGCTGGGCTTCGCCAACAACCGGCTGATGCCCTTCTCTGTCCGGGAGAACTGGTGGGTGCGCGTCGCGGCGGATCCGGGGCTGCCCGGCTTCTTCGAATCACTGGCGGGGGCGAAGGTGGGCCAGTCGGTCGGCATCGAGCTGACGCTGCCGGACACCTATCCCGTGGAGGCGCTGCGGGGGCAGTCGGCCCGCTTCCTCGTGAGCGTGAAGGCGGCGCGAGAGCTGAAGTTGCTGGACGATGACTCGCCGGAGTTGCTGTCACGGCTGGGCATGGGCTCCATCACGGACATCATGCGCAAGCTGGGCGACGAACTGGCCCAGGAGCGGCTCGCCGACGTCGACCGGTTGACCCAGGAGCGCGTCATGGACGTGCTCGTGGACCGCACGCCGGTGGAGCTGTCCGCCGCGCTGGTGGACGAGGAGATTCGCCAGCGCTGGGCGGAGGCCGAGCGGCCCATCCTCCAGCGCAAGGATTTCCAGCCCGACGAGCTTCAGGAGGCGCTGGAGGGCTGGCTGCAGGATCCGCTGACCCGCATGGATGCGGCGTACCGCATCACGCTGGCACTGGTCCTGCGAGCCATCGCCGAACGCGACGGCATCCAGCCGGACCGCGCGGCGACGGAAGCCATGCTGGAGGACCTCGCGAACCTCACGGGCGTCAACCGGCAGGAGCTGGGCGTGGCGGTGAAGGAGGACGAGGCGCTGGCTCGCCGCCTGTACGAGATGGCGCTGCGCTTCTCCACCATCGACCACGTGATGAAGAAGGTGACGCTGACGCCCGCCGCGGCGTGAGGCTCAGCGCGCTTCCAACGCCAGGGCGACCATCACCTCGGTGAGGTCGCCCGGGTGGTAGCGGACCAGGCCTGGCAGGCCGCGCAGCGCGGCCTCCGCGTGGTCCATGTCGTGCAACCGCACCACGCGCGCGCCGGGCACCTCCGCGTCCACCGCCGTCACCATGCCGTCCGCCTGGTACCCATAGCGCTCGTGCAGGTAGCGCTGGAGCGGGTACAGCGTGGAGGTGCGCGACAGCCGCGAGGTGGCCAGCGACACGGTGGGGATGTCGGCGGGGTAGGGGTGCTGCTGGATGAAGGCCTGCCGCTGGGGATAGGACAGCTCCTCCACGGAGCGGGACACGCCGTGGAACAGCAGCGGGAAGGCGAAGTCGATGAGCCGTCGGAGCCGGGGCGTGGTGGCCAGGTCGTGCGCGATGGATGAGCCGCCATACGGCGCCTGGAGCGTCACCACCGCGCGCACCACATGGCGAAGCTCCGGGTAGAGCGCCAGCGTGGCGGTGCACTCCACGCCGCCCTTGCTGTGCCCCACCATCACCACGCTGCGGCCGAAGTACTCCGCGTCGCGCAGCACCTCGCGGAGCACCGCCACGTTGTCCGCGAGCAGCCCTTCGGTGTCCACCGCGGCCTCGCGCACGCTCAGCCCCCGGCGCTCCAGCCGCTGCACGTTGTCCAGCAGGTAGCCGGGCAGCTCGTCTCCCAGCATGCCGCGCACCAGCACGTACTGGTGGCGCCGGGCCTCTTCCGGCAGCACCGGCAGCCCCTGGCGGACGCGCGCGAGCAGCGCATGGAAGCGGGGCGTGAGGTCCTCGGGGGGAAGGGACTGCGCCGCCCGCTTCAGCCAGCCGGCCATGCCCGCGCAGCCAGGGCCCCACCAGCGCTCGGCGGGAGGCAGTCCGCGCAGCGTGCGAGTGAGCCGGGCGATGGCGCTCGGGGCCGCGGCGGGGGTGGACGGAACGTGTGGGGCATCGGTCTGCGACGGCGTCATCTTGAAAGGCAGCGTACCGGGAAGCCCGAGGCGGGCGCCAACGAGGCGCCGTGCGTTTCAGGGGGTGACATGAGGCCGGACGCGAGGAAGGGCCCGTGATAAGACGTCCGGGGACGGAGGATTTCGAAGCTGACCACCGGACAGGAATGGCTGGTTGACGCCAGCGGCTGCGTGCCTGGCAGCCTCAAGGACGCGGCGGCACTGGCGGCGCTCTTCGAGGAGCTCATCGTCGTGCTGGACCTGAAGGTCGTGGGCCAGCCGCAGTGGCACGTGTTCCCGGAGCCTGGTGGCGTCACCGGGCTGGCGCTGCTGGCCGAAAGCCACCTGGGCATCCACACATTTCCCGAGCACGGGTTCGCCGCGCTCAACGTGTACTGCTGCCGTGAGCGCCAGCGTCCGGACTTCGAGGCGCTGCTGACGCGCCATCTGGGCGCGACGGCGTGCGTGGTGCGTGAGCTGAAGCGGGGGGTGACGGCGTGACGCAGGGGAAGTGTCCATCGTGCGGTGCGATGGTGGAGTTCACCGCCGGCTCGGCGCAGGTGGTGGTGTGCGGCTACTGCCAGACGGTGGTGGCGCGCAAGGGCCTGGACTTCGAGTCCCACGGGAAGATTGGCAGCATCGTCCCCACCGATTCGCCGTTGCAGCTCCGCGCGGAGGGGCGCTACCGCAAGGTGGCGTACACCATCGTCGGCCACCTGCAGAAGGACCATGGCGCGGGGCCTTGGGACGAGTGGTACGTGGAGTTCGCGGACGGCCGCACCGGGTGGCTCAGCGAGTCCGAGGGCGCCTTCCACCTGATGTTCGACATGGGGCCCGAAGAGGGCGTGGGGCTGGAGGACCTGCACCCGGGAGAGCGGTTGCACCTGCGCGACCGCGCGTGGGTCATCGAGGAGCGTGGCCATGGCCGCGTGGTGGCCGCCGCGGGTCAGCTCCCCAGCGACGTGGACCCCACGCAGGACGCCTGGTACGTGGACGCCACGGGGCCCAAGGGCTCCTTCCTCACGCTCGACTTCGGCACGCGTGGGCACTCGCCCGAGGTCTTCGTCGGCGAGGCGCTGAAGCTGGAGCAGTTGGGCATCCCGGCCGGGCAGCTCCGGCCCCGCGTGCGCAAGGTGGAGCTGCAGCAGGCCCGCTGCACGCAGTGCAACGGCAACCTGGACCTGCGCGCGCCGGACAAGACGCTGCGCGTGGCGTGCCCCTACTGCGGCGCGCTGCTGGACGCGCGCCAGGGCAAGCTGTCCTTCCTGCGCATGCTGGAGAAGCCGAGCCGGCCGCTCATCATTCCCCTGGGAACCAAGGGGAAGCTGGATGGCGCGGAGTGGATCTGCATCGGCTACCTGGAGCGTTCGTGCACCGTGGAGGGCGTGCGCTACCCGTGGGAGGAGTTCCTCCTCTACAACGCGTCGCGCGGCTTCGTCTGGCTGATGAACTCCAATGGCCACTGGGTGTTCCTGAAGCCGCTGCCCGCGGGTGACGTGTCGCTGTCGCCCGACGTCGCCGCCTTCTACGAGCACCGCCGCTACAAGTGCTTCCAGCACGTCACCGCGGTCACGGACAAGGTGTTGGGGGAGTTCTACTGGACGGTGAGGGTGGGCGAGCGGGCCGAGGCGTCGGAGTACGTCGCCGCGCCGTACTCGGTGAACGTGGACGCCACGGACGACGAGGTGTCGTACACCCACGGCGAGTACCTGGAGCCCGAGGTGGTGAAGGAGGCCTTCGGCTTGAAGGAGCCGATGCCTCAGCGGGAGGGCATCGCCCCCAGCCAGCCGAACCCGCACCAGTCGGGGCTGCGCTCCGTCTTCGTCTGGACGGGCCTCTGGATACTGGCGTTGTTCGTGCTGTCGGCCGTGCTGTCCTTGTCCGCCGCGAAGGCGGTCGTCCTGGACGAGGCGGTGGTGATACCGCCGGATGCCGCGCCAGGCACGCCCGCGGCCATGCACTTCAGCGAGCCCTTCGAATTGCCCAAGCGCGGCAACATGCGCGTGGAGATCAGCGGCACGCCCTTCAACGAGTGGCTGGGCATCCAGGGCGACTTGGTGAACCAGGACACGAACGACGTGGTCCTCTTCTATGAAGAGCTGAGCTACTACCGCGGCAACGACGGCGACGGCGAGTGGACCGAAAGCAACATGTCCACCAGCACCTACCTGTCGCCGGTGCCCGCCGGGAAGTACGCGCTGCGCACGACGGCGAGCTTCACGGCGAACCCGAGGCGGCCGCGGCCCATGACGTACCGGGTGAAGGTCATCCACGACACGCCCAACTCGAGCTGGTTCTGCTTCGCGCTGGGGCTGATGGTGGTGGGGCCGGTGGTGGCGTTGTATCGCTCGCACAGCTTCGAGACGCGGCGCTGGGCGGAGAGCAACGTCTAGGTTTGAGTCGTCAAACGTGACGGAGGCGCGTCATGAAGTGGTTTGGAGGACTGGTGCTGCTGGGCTACGCGGCATTGACGATTTCGGGCTGGTCCCCCTTCACGAAGGAAGAGCGGGACAAGGTACCGGGCAATGTCCGGCGTGGGCCGGGCGGCGTCCTGCTGTGGACTGGCGGCTACATGGGAGGGAAGTGATGTTGTTACTTGGCGTGGTGGTCAGCGTTCAGGGTGTGCTGGCGAGCATCATCTACTCGCTCATCGGATTGGCGGTGTTCGTGGCGGGCTTCTATGTCATCCGCCTCATCATGCCGTTCGACGTGCACAAGGAGCTGGAGGCCGACCAGAACACGGCGGTGGGCATCGTCATCGGCTCCTTCATCATCGGTCTGGCCATCATCGTGGCCGCGGCCATCAGCGGATGAGTGCGCGCGCAGCACGCCCATGCCTGTGCGAAGTGAAGTGACGCCGTGAACAAGACGCTGCTGTACATCACCGTCATCGTCATCGCGACGTGCGGGCTCATCTATGAGCTCGTCGTCGGGGCGCTCGCGAGCTACCTGCTCGGCGACTCCATCACCCAGTTCTCCACCGTCATTGGCGGCTACCTGTTCGCCATGGGCATTGGCAGCTACCTGTCGCGCTACATCGAGCGCGGGGTGGCGCAGCGCTTCGTGGAGGTGGAGCTGGCGGTGGCGCTGCTGGGCGGCATCTGCGCGCCGGTGCTGTTCCTCACCTTCACGCTGACGGACCTGTTCCAGGTGGCGCTGTACGGCAGCGTGATTGCCATTGGCGCGCTGGTGGGCATGGAGATTCCCCTCCTGCTGCGCATCCTGAAGGACCAGGTCAAGTTCAAGGACCTCATCAGCCAGGTGCTGTCGCTGGACTACGTGGGCGCGCTCGCGGCCAGCGTGGCCTTCCCGCTGCTGCTGGTGCCGAAGCTGGGTCTGGTGCGCACGTCCCTGCTGTTCGGCGTGCTGAACGCGGCGGTGGCGCTGTGGAGCACCTGGCTGCTGGCGCCGCTGCTGGGCAACCCGCTGCGGCTGCGCATCAAGGCGGTGGGGCTGACGGTGCTGCTGCTGGTGGGCTTCGTCATGGGCGACCGGCTCACCACCTTCTACGAGGACCAGCTCTACGCGGATGACGTGGTCCACGCGTCCAGCTCGCCATATCAGCGCATCATCCTCACGCGCGGCAAGCGGGGCTTCTCGCTGTTCCTCAACGGCAACCTCCAGTTCGCCAGCCTGGACGAGTACCGCTACCACGAGTCCCTGGTGCACCCGGCCATGGTGCGCGCGGGCAAGGTGGAGAACGTGCTCATCCTGGGCGGTGGGGACGGCCTGGCCGCGCGGGAAGTGCTGCGCTACCCGGAGGTCCGCTCCGTCACGCTGGTGGACCTGGACCCGATGATTACGGGGCTGGCGACGAACTACGGGGAGCTGGCGAAGCTGAACCGCCACGCGATGACGGACCCGCGGATGCGGGTGGTCAACGGGGACGCGATGCAGTTCCTCACCGAGGGCGGCGCGCAGTACGACGTGGTGGTGGTGGACTTCCCGGACCCGAACAACTTCGCGTTGGGGAAGCTGTACACCACGGGTTTCTACAAGCTGCTCAAGAAGCGCATCGCGCCGGACGGCGTGGCGGTGGTGCAGAGCACCAGCCCGCTGTTCGCCCGGCGCTCCTTCTGGTGCGTGGAGACGACGCTCAAGGCCGCGGGCTTCTGGACGGAGCCGTACCACGCGCTGGTGCCGTCGTTCGGTGAGTGGGGATACGTGCTGATTGCGCACGAGCCGCCCGCCCGGCACCGGCCGCTGCCCGAAGGGCTGCTCTTCCTGGACGACGCGACGATGGCGTCACTCACCCAGTTCCCTCCGGACATGGGGCCCTTGCCCGTGGAGGTGAACCGGCTGAACAACCAGGTGCTGGTGCACTACTACGAGGCGGAGTGGCAGCGGTGGAACTGACGCGGCGGGAGCTGGTCGCCGCGTTCCTCGGTTCCGCGGTGGCGGCCAGCGCGTGCCGGAAGTCAGGGCCACGGGAGCGTGTGCCCGGCGCGGTGGTGGACCAGGCCGTGGAGCTGGGGCACCGGCTGCGCGGCGGGCCGCTGCCCCGCGCGGACATCGTGGAGCCCGTGGAGGTGCTGGTGGTGGGCGCGGGCGTGGCGGGCCTGTCCGCAGCCTGGCGGCTGGCGAGCGCGGGCGTGCGAGGCGTGCGCGTGCTGGAGCTGGAGGCGGAGCCGGGAGGCACGTCTCGCTCCGGGCGCAACGCCATCTCCGCGTACCCATGGGGCGCGCACTACCTGCCGGCGCCGCTGGAGGACCGGGGTCCTGTCGTCCGGCTGCTGCGGGAGATGGGGGCCGTCACCGACGTGGATGACGCGGGCCGGCCTCGCTTCGAGGAGTCGTTGCTCATCCACGAGCCGGAGGAGCGCTTCTTCTACCGGGGCCACTGGTACGAAGGGCTCTACCTGCACGCGGGCGCCAGCGTGGAGGACCTGGAGGAGCTGCGGCGCTTCGAGGCGCGGATGAACGGCTTCGCCTCCGCGCGAGACGCGAAGGGGCGCCGGGCCTTCGCGGTGCCCTCCGGCCTGTCCAGTGACGACGCCGAGTGGACGGCGCTGGACGCGCTGAGCATGGCGGCCTGGATGGAGCGCGAGGGCTTCCGCTCCGCGCGGCTGAAGTGGGTGGTGGACTACGCGTGCCGCGACGACTTCGGGACCACCGCCGAGCATGTCTCCGCCTGGGCCGGCATCTGGTACTTCACCGCGCGGCAGGACGGGAATGGGGAGCGCAGCGAGGGCTACCTGAGCTGGCCCGAAGGCAATGGCCGGCTGGTGCGGCAGCTCGTGTCGGCGCTGCCGAACGGCGCGGTGGAGCGCAACGTGCTGGTGCACACCGTGGAGCCCGTGGAGGGCGGCTGCCGTGTGGACGCGCTGGAGGCGGGCTCGGGCAAGCCCCGGGCCTTCCTGGCGCGGCAGGTGGTGCTGGCGTGTCCGCGCTTCATCGCCGCGCACGTGGTGGCGCCGTGGCGCCGGGAGCGTCCGGCGTGGCTGAATGGCTTCACGTATGGGCCGTGGGTGGTGGCGAACCTGACGCTGTCGTCGCCGCCGCACTCGCGGGGCTTTCCGCTGGCCTGGGACAACGTCTTCTATGAGAGCCGCAGCCTGGGCTACGTGGTGGCCACGCACCAGACGCTGCGCCAGGACGAGCAGGGCCCCACGGTGCTCACCTGGTACCTGCCCATGGACGGCGCGGACGTGAAGGCCGAGCGGGAGAAGGCGCTGTCGGCCAGCTACGCGGACTGGGAGGCCCTGGTGATGGCGGACATGCTGCCCGCGCACCCTGGCATCGCCGGGCAGGCGCAGCGGCTGGAGGTCCAGCGCTGGGGCCACGCCATGGTGCGGCCTACACCGGGCTTCATGTGGGGGCAGGCGAAGCAGGCCGCGGGGGAGAGCCTGGGGAACTCGCTGCACTTCGCACACTCGGACCTGGGCGGCATGGGGCTCTTCGAAGAGGCGAACTGGTTTGGCGTGCGGGCCGCGGAGCGCGTGCTGGCGGAGTTGGGCCGGCGTGAAGTGAGCTGGCTGTAGCCGCCGGCTGCCGCGTTCCATTCCAGGCGCCCATGGAGGAGTTCTTCTGACGCGGTGAGCGCCCTTGGCATGCGGTGTTCCGCCTGCTCGTGTCCGCCTGAAGGCCAGGGGGCATTGTCGGTCCCCATGTGCATCTCCCTCCACGAGGGTCCGCGGCACGTTCATTCCCGCGCGTCCTCGTGGAGGCCGCGCCATGTCGCTCAAGGAATACCTTCCCGGAACGCCATTCCCTGGTGTCATCGGCCGGACGGATGAGGAGTCCTCGCCTGCCTGGCCCGCGCCGCTGCGCGCGAAGCCGGGGGCACCCAACGTCCTCTTCATCGTCCTGGACGACACGGGCTTCGGTCAGCTCGGTTGCTATGGCTCGCCCATCCGCACGCCGAACCTGGACCGGTTGGCGGAGGGTGGGCTGCGCTACAACAACATGCACACCACCGCGCTCTGCTCGCCCACGCGCTCGTGCATTCTCACCGGCCGCAACCACCACTCCAATGGCATGGCGGGAATCACCGAAATCTCCGTGGGCTACCCCGGCCGCAACGGCACCATCCCCTTCGAGAATGGCTTCCTCTCCGAGATGCTGGCCGGGCACGGCTACAACACCTACTGCGTGGGCAAGTGGCACCTCACTCCCGCGGAGCAGACGAGCGCCGCGGGGCCCTACTCACGCTGGCCCCTGGGCCGCGGCTTCGAGCGGTACTACGGCTTCCTCGGGGGCGACACGCACCAGTACTACCCCGACCTCGTTCACGACAATCATCAGGTCCGGCCGCCGAAGACACCCGAGGAGGGCTACCACCTGACGGAGGACCTGGTGGACCGGGCCATCGGCTTCATCGCCGACGCCAAGCAGGTGGCGCCCGACAAGCCCTTCTTCCTCTACTTCTGCACCGGCGCCATGCATGCGCCCCACCATGTCCCCCGGGAATGGGCGGACCGCTACAAGGGCCAGTTCGACGACGGCTGGGATGCCTACCGCGAGAAGGTCTTCCGGCGTCAGCTCGAGACAGGCGTGCTGCCGCCGGGCACCCGGTTGTCGCGCCATGACCCGGACGTGCAGGACTGGGACAGTCTGTCTCCGGAGGAGCGGCGGCTCTACGCGCGGATGATGGAGGTGTTCGCGGGCTTCCTGGAGCACACGGACCACCACATCGGCCGGCTCATCCAGTCGCTGGAAGCGAGCGGGGAGCTGGAGAACACGCTCATCATGGTCATCTCCGATAATGGCGCCAGTCCGGAGGGCGGCCTGCATGGCTCCGTCAATGAGCTGAAGTTCTTCAACAACGCGCCGGAGTCGCTGGAGCAGAACCTGGCGGCGCTGGACGAACTGGGCGGACCGCGCCACTTCAACCACTATCCCTGGGGCTGGGCCTGGGCGGGCAATACGCCCTTCAAACGGTGGAAGCGCGAGACGTATCGGGGTGGTACCACGGACCCCTTCATCGTCCACTGGCCCCGAGGCATCCAGGCGCGGGGCGAGATTCGCTCACAGTACTGCCACGCCATCGACATGGTGCCCACGGTGCTGGACTGCCTGGGCATCGACCCGCCCACGGAGCTTCGCGGCGTCACACAGTCACCCATCGAGGGCGTCAGCTTCAAGCACTCCTTCCATGACGCGGACGCGGAGAGCCGGCACCACACGCAGTACTTCGAGATGTTCAGCCACCGGGCCCTGTACCACGACGGATGGCGGGCGGTGTGCCCGTTCCCCGGACCGTCCTTCACGGAGTCGCACGAGCCGTTCGGCATGCTGAAGCTCACCGAGGCCAGACTGCGCGAGTTCGATACGGAGGGCTGGGAGCTGTACCACGTGGCGGAGGACTGCTCGGAGACGCGGAACGTGGCCGCGCAGGAGCGCGACAAGCTCATCGAGATGATTGCCCGCTGGTACGTCGAGGCGGGCCGGTACGATGTGCTTCCGCTGATAACGCCGTCCCGCGAACTCTTCGCCGTGGAACGGCCGCAGATTTCGCGGGAGCGGGAGCGTTACGTCTACCGGCCGAATACCTCACCCGCGCCGGAGAACGTGGCGGTGCACGTCCTCAATCGTGCCCACGCCATCACCGCGCGGGTGGAGGTGGAGGACGGCGTCGAGGGCGTGTTGCTCTGCCACGGTGGATTGACGGGTGGGTACTCGCTCTTCGTCAAGGACGGCAAGCTGCACTACGTCTACAACTTCGTGGGAGAGAAGGAGTTCCACCTGGAGTCCGCCGTGGACGTGCCGAAGGGACACGCGGAGCTGCGCTTCGAGTTCCAGCCCACGGGCGCGCCTGACCTGCCCGCGGGCCGGGGCGCGCCGGGGCTGGGGCGCCTCTTCATCAACGGCGACCTGGTGGCGCAGCGCGACATCTCGGAGACCATGCCGCTGCTCATCAGTCTGGGCGAGGGGCTGACATGCGGCCGAGACGAGAACTCACCGGTGAGTCAGCAGTACCAGCCGCCCTTCGCGTTCAAGGGCGGGACGCTGACGGAGGTGGTGGTGGACGTGTCGGGCGAGCACGTCCACGACGCCGCGACGGAGGCGAACACGGTCATGGCGCGGCAATAGCCGCGTGGGCGGTGGACTGGCCTGGGGCGACGGTGACGATGATGATGTCGGTGCGTCGCCCCAGGGCCAGCAGCTCGGCAGGGCTGGGCACCACCGGGTACCGTGAGCCTCCGCCTCCGACGCCTTGGGGGAAGTACAGCGCCCTTTCCGCCTCCACGTAGAGGACGGGGACGCGGCTTCCCCGGGCCTCGATGCCCGGAGGCGCGAAGACCTGGACGTCGTGGTCGGGGAACGCGGGTGGCGCCGGCGACGGAGCGCATCCAGCGGCCAGGGCGAACAGCAAGGACAGCCAACGTCGCATGACGGGACTCCTGGCCTCGGCCTGGTGGCCGGGCGCTCGATGGGTTCATGACGGATGTGCGGCGCGGCCGTGGCTCAGGGCGGCCGGGTGACGTCACAGCGCGCACTGGCGCCGCGGGCGAGGTCCTCGGCCACCGAGCGAAGCAGCACGGTGCCCGTGAGGGTGTTGCCTTCCTCGCCCGGGGCTTGCTTCCCCTGCGTGAGCCACGCGGCCACCCGGCCCAGGCTCGCGGCGGTCACGACGTGCAGGCGGACGCTGATGCGCACTTCATAGCGCGCGCCGGGCTCGGGCCTTTTCTCCAAGGTCCACGCCACGCGCTCCAGCGTCAGTGAGGCCGGGCCTTCCGGCAGGGGGCGTCCATCCAGCACGTAGGCGCCCTTGGAGAAGGCGAGCACCTGCGTCAGCCGGGCGGTGTCCATTCGCGCGTCGAACCAGACGGTGTTGCGTTGCCAGAGCGTCAGCTCCACCTCCAGCTTCCCCGCCATGCCCAGTCGCACCAACCGGTCCAGCTCGGGCGAGACGAAGTCGAAGGCTTCGGAACGGACCATGACGCGCCGTCCGGCCAACGTGGCGGTGCAGGTGGTGCGCGGCTCTTCTGCATGGACCATGGGGGCGTGCAGGCCCGCCACGGCGATGAGCGCCGTGCCGAGCCTGCGTCCCACGTGTTTGCGTGGCCAGTCCATGCGTCTTTAGAAGGTCCGCTGGAAGAGCAGCCGGGCCTCGGGCGTGGCGGTGGCCCGCTCATCCGTGCGCCACGCGACGTCCATCCGCACGTTGTCTCCGAAGTGGAGGCTGGCGCCCAGGCCGAGCCGTGCATCCGTCCATGCGTCATCCGCCCGCACCGTGCCCAGGTCCACGAAGACGCCCAGGGCGCTCCAGCGGTACTCCGCGCTGGTGAGCACGGACACGTCGCCGCGGTACTCCTTGAAGCCGAAGCCGCGCAGCGCCGTCCATCCACCCAGTGCCTCGCGCTTCTGTTCGGGCAGGCGGTGGCCCCCCGCGGTGCGCACGCGCAGCGACAGACCGGTGTCCCAGCCGGTGGGCACCTCCATCGCGATGTCGCTCACCAGCTTCCAGAAGCGCGCGTCACCGCCCGCGCTCCCCGGACCGTTGCCCACCTCCAGCGTGAGCAGGCCCCGGAGCGACGCGCGGCTCTCCCAGTCGCCATCCCGGTCGAAGAGCGACGTCTCCGGCGTGCGGAACAGCGAGCCCACGGACGCGGCGGCGGGCACGTTGCTGGCGTACTCCATGCGCACCACCACGGAGTCGAAGCGGCCCTCGGTGACGGGCGCGTTGGGGAAGGGCGCCGAGTCGTTCCGGAACAGGGAGAAGGGCGGCGTGAAGCTGCGCATCGACTCGTATCGGTCGTTGCGGTACTCGACGCCCGCGAGCCAGTCGTCCGCCCAGCGCCAGGTGGCGAAGGCCGTGAGCCCCTTGCGGCGGAAGTAGTCGCGGTCCGGCCGGTTGATGAGGGCCGAGTAGAGCGACGAGTCGATGTCGCCCATCCGCCACCGGTCCAGCGTGTCGGTGAAGTCGTAGACCTGCGCGCCCAGCTCCGCGAGCCCCACCCGCGGCACCTGGAGCTTCGCCCCACCGAGCATGTTGATGCGCCGCTGGCGCTGCGTGCCTTCCGGGTCATCCGGCAGATACTGGCCGCCCCACCGCAGCGGGATGGTGAGCGCGGCATCCACGGTGACGTGCGCGCGGTCCTTCGCATCCCAGAGGCGCAGCCGCCCTGCAAGACCTGGCGAGAAGCCCGTCACCTGCGTGTGCATCGGAAGCAGGTCCACGTCGAAGTCGGGCCGCCGCGTGCGCAGGTGCACCACCAGCTTCTTGCCCTCGAGGGTGATGCTGTCGGCCGAGTCCACGTCGTCCCACCAGTCGGCGAACTGCTTCCAGTTCAGCTCGAACTCCACCTGCTCCCGGTGGCGCGGCTTCGCGCGCGGTGCTTCCTGCGTGTGATAGGCGCGGGTGCCGTCCGGCTCGCGCGTCTCGATGATGTGGGCGCGCTGGGCACGCGGGCTGTCGGAGTCGTCCGCGTCCGCGGGCTCCAGGAAAGGGAGCCGCGAGGTCAGCCGCCGCACGGCGCGCTTCGCATCACTGCGGAGGAACACGGTGCCCGGCTTCAGGTCCAGCGCGTCCTGGACACGCGCGGCGATGTCGGCGTCCACGCCGCGCACTTCGATGGACTCGAGCCGGCCTTCATCCACCGTCACCGTCAACTTGCCATCCGGCGACAACACCGCGGACAGGCTGGCGAGCATGTAGCCGTCGTCACGCAGGCGCTTCAGCGTGCGCTCCAGGCCGTGGGCGACGCCGCCCAGGAAGATGCCGGGGTGCAGCGTGCCGCGCTCCAGCCGGGCCACCCAGTCACGGGACGGATAGCGAGGCGGGCAGGGACGGACGACGGAGAGCGTGCCGCGCCGGGAGTCCACGCGCAGCGTGGCGGTGAAGGAGTCGTCGTCTTCGTCCTCGGTGGGGAACCGGTGCGGGAGCCAGAGCAGCTCTTCGAGAATCTCGGTGGCCTGCAGGTCCTGAAGCCCGTTCACCTCCACGGCGGAGACGACTGCGTTCTCCTCCAGGTGAACTTCGAGGACCGCTGGCTGCGGCGCCTCGGCCACGCGCACGCGCGGCTCCACGCGGGCGAACAGTCCCGAGCGAGCGAGCCGCCGGAGGAACAGGTGGACTTCTCGTCCGCTCAGCAGGGCCTCCGAGTCCGCACGAGGCGCACCGATGAAGGCACGCACCTGCGCATCCGTCAGCCAGTGAAGCCCGTGCAGTTCGATGCGGCCGGGCGTGAGCGAGCGCCCATCCACGGCGAGCTGAAGCGGGGCCAGAACGCTGGTGTCTCCCGAGTCGTCGTCCTCGAAGTCGTCGGGGCAGGACTTCTTCGTGTCCGCCGGGGTGTCGCCTCGGGCGTCGGTCGCGGGGGAGCGTGGCTTGCCGCCAGCCTCCTGGTTGTCCGTGGCAGTGGTTGCGCCTTCCGCAGGCTCTGACTGCGGGTTGTTTCCCGTTTCACCTTGCGACGGAGCGGCTTCCGCGGATGAGGGCGCGTCGGAGCGTGGCTCAGGTGCAGGGGCTGGCTGCGCGACTGCGAGCGCGGGGAGGAGACAAATGAGGAGCGCGAAGCGGTTCATGCACGAAGGGAGAGCACGGGCCGTTCCACCCAGAGGCGTCGGGCAAGTGCCTGAAAGAACGAGGGCCGAGCAGCCATGTCGATGTCATGGAGACATCGGGATGTCGAGTCGTGATGTGGTACTGACATCGCCAGCGGCGATTGCGTGCGGCTGTCCGGTACCCGCCTGGAGGCATGGGGGCGCTTTCGGTACTGGGGCCGTGGTTGCGGCTGGGCCGAAAATCGGGGGCAGATCAGCAGCACTCCCGCGGGCTTCAGGTGACAGGGAGTCCGAGCGCCTTGATGCGCCGGTAGAGGTTGCCCCGGTCGACCTGCAACAGCCGCGCGGCCCCGGCGATGCTTTCGCCTTCCTGGAGCGCCGCGCGGATGAGCTCGCGCTCGAAGTCCTCCACGTGCTCTCGGTAGCTCTTTTGTCCCAGGGAGGGACGGCTGGCCACGGCGGTGGCCTGGGGCGCGGAGACGAGCTCCGGGCCCAGGGTGAGCGGGCCCTCACCCCGGAGCAGGTTGAGGCGCTCGATGAGGTTGCGCAGCTCGCGCACGTTGCCCGGCCACGCATAGGCGCGCAGCGAGGTTTCCGCGCCGGGCGCGAGCACCAGTGGCACCTGCGGCCCCGCGAACTCCGCCGCGAAGGCGCGGGCCAGGGGGAGCAGGTCCTCCGGCCGCTCGCGCAGAGGCGGCACCTGGAGGGGCATCACGTTGAGGCGGAAGTAGAGGTCCTGCCGGAAGCGGCCCTCCTTCACCGCGCGGGCGAGGTCCTGGTGCGTGGCCGCGACGACGCGCGCATCCACCGGCACGGGCAGGCTGCCGCCCAGTCGCTCCACTTCCTTCGTCTCCAGGACGCGCAGCAGCTTGGCCTGGAGCTCCAGTGGCATGTCGCCCAGTTCATCGAGGAACAACGTGCCGCCGTGCGCCTGTTCGATGCGGCCCGCGCGCCGCGACAGCGCACCGGAGAACGCGCCCTTCTCGTGGCCGAACAGCTCGCTCTCCAGCAGGGTGGAGGGAATGGCCGCGCAGTTGACGGCGACGAGCCGGCCCTTGCGTCCCGATGCGAGGTGCAGCGCCCGCGCCACGCGTTCCTTGCCAGTGCCCGTCTCGCCGGTGATGAGGATGGCGGTGTCGCTGGGGCCCACGCGCGCGATGAGCTGGCGCAGTGACGCCATGCCAGCGCTGTCACCCACCAGGTGGCCGGGGCGGGCCAGTGCGTCCAGCAGCCGCTCGCGCTCTTCCTGGAGCGAGCCCAGTGCCAGTGCGTTTCGCACGGCGGTGAGCAGCCGCTCGGGGGAGGGCGGCTTCTCCACGAAGTCCGTCGCGCCCAGCCGCAGGGCCTGCACGGCCTCGGCGGGCGACGCCTCTCCGGACAGCACCACCACGGGCGCGGGGAAGGGCCGGGGCAGGCGCGCGAGCAGCTCCAGGCCCGTCTCGCCCGGCATGCGCAGGTCGAGCAGCATCATCGCCGGGGGACCTTCGGGCGCGTCGAGCAGCTGGGAGGCCTCCGCCGCGGAGCGGGCCTCCACGGGCGTGAAGCCCTCATCGCTCAGCAGTCCGCGCAGGGCCCTGAGGACGCCAGAGTCGTCATCGACGATGAGGATGCGAGGACCGGGCTTCATGGGGACGGAGGCGGGGTGAGGGGCAGTTCCACGCGCGCGAACGTACCGCCTCCGGGCGCGGGCTCCAGGCGCAGGCTGCCTCCATGCTCGTGGACGATTTTCTGGGAGATGGGCAGGCCCAGGCCGCTGCCGCCGGGCTTGGTGCTGAAGAGGCCACGCGTGAGGGCCGGGCCTTCGAGGACGCTAGGGACGCCACTGCCTCCATCCGCCACGGTGACGCACACGGTGCCCGGCTGCGGCGACTCCAGTGTGACGTGGACTGGCGCGGCGCTGGCGGAAGAGGCCTCGGTGGCGTTCTTCACCAGGTTGCCGAAGAGGCGACGCAGGCCATCCGGGTCCGCGCGCAGCGTGGCCTCCGCGCCAGGCCGAAGCTCCACGGGCACGGGGGACGTGCCCGCGTACAGGGTGCACACCTCGGCCAGCAGCGGGCGCAGGGGCACGTCCTGGAAGCGCGGCGCGGGCAGGCGCGCGAAGGTGGAGAAGCTCTGGGTCATCCGCATCAACAGGTCTACTTCCTCCTGAAGGAGGGCCACCGCTTCGGTGAAGCGGGTGGTGTCGTGGGGCGTGGACGCATCCGTCCGGTTCAGACGCGCGAGCGACAACTTCATTGCGGTGAGGGGGTTCTTCAGCTCGTGCGCGAGGGCGCGGGCCACGTCCTGCCAGGCGGCAATCTGTTCCGCGGACTTGAGCCGCTCGCGCTGCGACAGCAGCTCCTGGCCCATGCGGTTGAACTGGCCCAGGAGGAACTGCAGCTCGTCGCGTGGAGGCTCGGGGGCGGCGAGCCGCACGGAGAGGTCGCCGCGCGCATAGGCCCACATGCCTTCCGTGAGGGTGCGCACCGGACGCGTGAGGGCCCGCCCGAGCAGCACCGCGGCCACCGTCAGCGCCGCGCCCGATATGAGGACCAGCGCGGTGATGAAGGCGGGCACGCGGCGCACCAGGGCTCGTCGCGCCAGCTCCGCCTGCGCGAGGTTGAGCCGCGCCTCGTTGAGCGAGTCTTGCGGCAGCTCCCGCCGCGCCAGCTCCGAGGCGACCTCCTCCAGCACGCCCTCCACCGGGGCGATGGACACCGACAGCACCCGCTCCAGCGCGGCTTGTGCGAGCACGCCGAGCAGCACCAGCGGCACCCAACCGGCGAGCAGCATCACCGCCAGCAGACGGCGTCGGAAGCGTGGAGGGGGCAGCGGAAGGTCCGCGGCGTGTTCGAGGCCCACCCTGTCACCGTGCGTGCGGGCCTCTGTGGGCGCGGCGGCGTGCATGGGACGGTTCATACCGCATCCGGACGTGGGCCCGGTGCCGAGTCCCCGGCGCGGAGACTCTGGTAGGCTGCATGGCCCCGATGCCTCGTCTTCTCGCGCCCTCCCAGGGCTGGCTGTTCAGTCCGGGAGTGGACCTGTCCGTCTTCGCTGGCAGCGCGCTCGTCTCCGTGGCTTTCGTGCTCGCCGCGCCCTGGCTGGGCGTGGCGGGCGGCACGCCGCTGTGGGCATGGCTGCTCTTCGTCGTCTGCGTGGACGTGGCCCACGTCTGGTCCACGCTGTTCCGCACCTATCTGGATCCGGACGAGCTGCGGACCCGCCCCGGGCTCTACCTGGGCGCGCCGCTGGCCGCCTACATGGCGGGCGTGCTCGCCCACCTGGTGTCGCCGGGCGCGTTCTGGACGCTGTTCGCCTATGTCGCGCTCAGCCACTTCGTACGGCAGCAGTACGGCTGGGTGGCGCTGTACGGCCGCAAGGCGCGCGTCTCTGTGCTGGAGCGGCGCCTGGATGCCGCCGCCGTCTATGCCGCCACGCTGGGCCCCGTCGTCTGGTGGCATGCGAACCTGCCGCGCGGCTTCTGGTGGTTCGTGCCCGGGGACTTCCTGTCGGGCCTGCCGTCCTGGGTGGGCACCGTGGGGCTGGGGGTTCACGCGGCGGTGCTCATCGCGTGGGCCGGCTTCCAAGCCGCGCGGGTGGTGCGCGGCGAGGGCGTGCAAGCGGGCAAGGTGCTGTTGGTGGTGGCGACGTGGGTGGCGTGGTTCGGCGGCATCGTCGTCGCGCGGGACGACTTCACGTTCACGGTGATGAACGTGGTGCTGCACGGCGTTCCCTACTTCGCGCTGCTCTTCCGTTATGCGCGGGGACGGCTGGAGGAGGGTGGCTACGGCGCGGGGGCGGCGCTGCTGCGCGCGGGGCTGCCGGGCTTCCTGCTGTTCCTGGTGGCGCTGGCCCTGGCGGAGGAGTTCTTGTGGGACCAGGTCGTGTGGCGCGAACACGGCGCGCTCTTCGGCGAGAGCGACGTGACGCTGCCGCCGGACGTGTTGTCGCTCGTGGTGCCGCTGCTCGCGCTGCCGCAGGCCACGCACTATGTGCTGGATGCCTTCGTGTGGAAGCCGGGCCGGCAGCCCGCGCTGCTGTCACGGCTGGGCTGGACACCGATGGCCACCCGACACGAGGGACCCACATCTGGCATGAAGCCCGTTTCGACGATGGCCATTCCTGCACGGAGTGACTAATTCAGGAGGGGCCTATGTCCCGACTCCTACTCGTCTCGAACCGGCTTCCTGTCACCGTCAAGGTGGAGAAGGACACTGTCTCCGTGGTCCGCAGCGCGGGAGGCCTGGCCACCGGCCTTCGCCGTCCGCACGAACGCTCGGGGGGGCTGTGGATTGGCTGGCCCGGGGATGTCTCCCGTCTGTCGGAAAGCCAACGCGCCCGCGTGGACGCCCAGCTCGCGGAGCTGCGCTGCGTGCCGCTGACGCTGTCCGCCAGCGAAGTGAGCCGCTACTACGAAGGCTATTCCAACCGCGTCCTGTGGCCGCTGTGCCACTACATGCTGGAGCGCATTCCGCGCCAGGACCGCGATTGGGAGGTGTACCGCAAGGTCAACGAGCGCTTCGCGGACCTGGTGGCGAAGCACTACGAGCCCGGGGACACCATCTGGGTCCACGACTATCAGCTCATGCTGGTGCCCGGCATGTTGCGCCAGCGGCTGCCCGGCGCGCGCATCGGCTACTTCCACCACATCCCGTTTCCGTCGTCGGAAATCTTCAGCACGCTGCCGCGCCGGCGTGAGCTGCTGAAGGGGCTGCTGGGCGCGGACCTCATCGGCTTCCACACGGTGAGCTACGTGCGGCACTTCTCCGGAGCGCTGCTGCGGCACCTCGGGCTGGACACGGACATCGACCGCATCATCTGGGAGGGCCGCGACGTGCGCGTGGGCGCCTTCCCCATGGGCATCGACGCGCAGGCCTTCGAATCGATTGCGAGCGAGCCCGGCATGCAGGAGGAGGTGGCGAACCTGCGCCGGTCCTCCGAAGGGCAGCGCATCCTGCTGGGCATCGACCGGCTGGACTACACCAAGGGCATACCGCGGCGCCTCCTGGCGGTGCAGCGCGTGCTGGAGCGCACGCCCGCGTGGCGTGGCCGCCTGCGGTTCATCCAGGTGACGGTGCCCAGCAGGACCCAGGTGGAGGCGTACGCCAACTACCGCGAGCTGGTGAACGAGCTGGTGGGGCGCATCAATGGGCTCTACGGCACGGTGCACAACGTGCCCGTGCACTACCTCTACCGCTCATTCAACGAACGGCAGCTCGTGGGGTTGTACCGGGGCGCGGATGTGATGCTCGTCACGCCGGTGCGGGACGGGATGAACCTGGTGGCGAAGGAGTTCTGCGCGGCGCGTCCGGACGACGACGGCGTGCTGGTGCTCAGCGAGTTCGCGGGCGCCGCAGCGGAGCTGGGGGGCGCGCTCGTCGTCAACCCCTACGACGTGGACGCCATGGCGGACGCCATCGAAAAGGCGCTGGGGATGGCGGAGGAGGAGCGCCGCACGCGCATGCACACGCTGCGCAAGCAGGTGAAGTCGCGGGACGTGCATTGGTGGACGTCCTCCTTCCTCGACCGGCTCCAGTCGCTGCCCGCGGTGGCCGTGCGCGCCGAGGCGGGCGCGCCCGAGGCGCTGGCGCAGATGAAGCAGGCGGAGCGGCTGCAACTGCTCCTGGACTACGACGGGACGCTGGTGGGCTACGCGCCCCGGCCGGAGCTGGCCGCGCCGGATGTGGCGCTGAAGGAGTTGCTGGCGAAGCTGGTGGCCCGGCCCGGCACCTCGGTGAGCATCGTCAGCGGCCGGCCCAAGGAGACGCTGGAGGAATGGTTGGGCGACCTGGCCATGGGCCTGTATGCCGAGCACGGCCTGTGGTCCCGCCCGGCGCCAGGGGAGGCGTGGCGGATGCTGGAGGGCGTGACGTTCGACTGGAAGGAGCGCGTGCGCCCCGAACTGGAGACCTTCTCCGCGCGCGTGCCGGGCTCCTTCGTGGAGGAGAAGACCGCGTCGCTGGCGTGGCACTACCGCCTGGTGGACGCGGAGTTCGGCGCCATCCAGTCCCGCGAGCTGCGGCTGTACCTGGCGGAGAAGTTCGCCGGGCAGTCCATGGACATCCTCTCCGGAGACAAGGTGGTGGAGATTCGTCCGCAGGGCGTGCACAAGGGCCGCGTGGTGGGCGAGGCCACGAAGGGCGCGGCGCCCGGCGCCCTCGTGGTGGCCATCGGCGATGACCGCACGGACGAGGACCTCTTCGCATCCATTCCGCCCGGCGGGCTCACCATCCACGCGGGCAACAAGCCCACGCGCGCGGCGTTCCGGGTGAATGGCCCGGACGAGGTCCGCGCGCTGCTGGCGGGTCTGCTGGAGCCGTAACCACCGCGCGCCCGCCGGAGCTTCGGCGGGCGCGGGCCTGCTCGCGTTCGCTACGGCGTCGAGGACGCGGTGCGGTTGGCCGCGTTCTGGATGAACACCCGGCGGCCGAAGGCGCGGTCCACGCGGCCGAGGAACTCGCGGAACGCGGGGTAGTCATCCGCGGACACGCGCGCGGTGGTGAGGGCCACCTCGCCCTCGGCCACCAGCTTGCCGCCCTCCAGGCGGTAGCTCAGCTTGATGTGGCCGAACTTCGTCGTCTCCTCCACGGCCTGGGGCAGCTCCGCCACCGTCCAGCCCGCGGGCAGCGCGTAGCGCAGGAGGAAACCGTTGGTCCACGGGCTGGACATCACCAGGTCGAAGCGGCGCTGGGCCAGCGACGCATAGGCCTGCTGGTAGGTGCGCCCGGTGCCGAAGGGCAGGAAGCGCATGCCGTTGGGCAGCACCTCCGAGTAGCGCGGGATGCTCATCTTGAAGTCCAGCGCCACGTCGTCATCCAGCCGCGTGGTGTCGCTCAGCTTCACCTCGTGCACCGTGAGGCCGGGGAAGCTCTGCGCCCAGGCGCGCTCGAAGGTGGACTTGCGCGTGGCCTCCGGCCGGTAGGCGCGGCGGTAGTCGGGCGCGTGCTGCCCGCCCACGGAGCTGGAGCCGGTGATTTCAGCGCCGCCGTCCGCGCGGAGCGTCACGTCCAGCGACATGCGCGTGGCGTTGTCCGCCGCCTTCGCCTCCGGCGTGGTGAGGAAGGTGCTCTTGCCGTTGGGCTCCACCACCAGCACGTTGGCCACCCGGTCCGCGCTGGGCAGCTCGTTGGCGCCGTGGAACTCCGCGGTGCCGTCCAGGTACAGGTCGAACTTGGGCACGTAGGCGATGGCGTGGTTGAAGGCCGCCAGGCTCGCGGGCTCCTCGCCAATGGAGCCCAGGTTGCGCATGCGCAGCAGCACCAGCCGGCTCTCCACGCCCGCAACCTGGAGCATGGAGTGGATGAGGCTCGCCTTGTCCTTGCAGTCACCGAAGCGGCGCGCCAGCACCCGGTCCACGCGGTAGGGCTTGAAGCCGTGGATGCCGAACTCCAGCGCCACGTAGCGCGTGTTCGTCACCACGAAGTTGTAGATGGCGCGCACCACCGCCAGCTCATTCTTCCGGTCCACGCCCTGGAGCACCTGGTCCACCGTCTGCCGCAGCTCCGCGTTGGGCTGGAGCTGGTCGCGCACCAGGCCCCACCAGTAGCGGCCCACCTGCTCCCACGTCTGGTAGGTGGAGACGTGGAGGTTCTGCGCCACCTCCGCCCAGCCGGGCATGCCGGGCTCCGGCACCACCTTGGCGACGTGCTTGGCGTTCCAGCGGTACAGCACGCGGCCGGCGTCCAGCGTCTCCTGCGCGCTCGCCACGCCGGTCAGCTTGCTCTTGTTCCAATACAGGGGCCGTGCCTGCGGCATGTCCACCAGGTACTGGAAGCGCACCTTCGGGTAGACGCCCTGCACGCTCTCCACGTCACCCCAGTAGTCCGACAGGAGGTTGTCCTGCGCGGTGTCGTCCAGGCGGTACGTCAGCTCGAGCGTGTCGCCCGCCGACAGCGAGGGGAAGGAGAGAATCTTGGCGCGGGCGTCGTAGTACATGCCCGTCCACGGCTCGTTGATGTTGCGCTCGTTCTCACCGTAGCTCTCCACCACGGAGCCATCCGCCTTGATGACGCGGGCGCGCAGCACGCGCACCTCCTGGCGGTCCGGCGAATAGGTGACGGGGATGGTGCGGAACGCGTCCACGCCGCGCGAGTTGAAGACCTTGACCACCGTCTGGTGCAGGCGGCTGGACAGGCCGCTCTGCTGGACGCGCACGTAGGTGTTGTCCACCAGGTAGAGGGCGTCCTCGTGGACGTAGGCCTCCGACTCCTTGGCCAGCGGCTGGGCGTCCACCAGGTACTGCATGCCGGTGCCGGTGCTCTCGCCCTTGAGGGTGCGCAGGGCCTCCTTCAGGCCCGGGTTCTGCGGGCGCAGCGCCAGCGAGCGCTCGAACGAGGCCAGCGCCGGCTCGCGGCGGCCCGCGGCCAGCAGGGCGCGGCCCTCGCGCTCATAGACTTCCGGCTCGTCCGGGGACAGCGCGCGGGCCTCGGCGAAGAGGGCGACGGCTTCCTCCACCGCGCCGTTGCTGGCCTTCAGCTCCGCCAGCCGCACGCGGGAGCCATTGTCGAAGGGGTTGAGCTTCACCAGCTGCGCGTACTCGCGCTGGGCGGACTCCACCTGCCCGGCCTCCGCCAGCATCGTGGCGAGCATGTGGCGCGTGGTGGTGTCGTCGAAGCGCAGCGCCAGCACCACGCGCATCCGGTCCATGGCCTCGCGGCCGCGGTCGAGCTGCCGGGACACCTGGGCCGCGGCGCGCACCGCGCGAGGCACGCGGGGCTGCAGGCGGAACGTCTCCTCCACCAGGGCGTGGGCCTTGGGGCGCTCGCCCAGGGCTTCATGCGCGCGCGCCAGCACCAGCCGCGCGTTGACGTCATCCGGCGTCTTCTCCAGCACGGGCGCCACCAGCGGCTGCACGCGCTCGGGGTGGCCGCGGTCCAACTCGTGGTCGGCCAGCGCCACGCGCGCCTCCGGCATGGCAGGGTCGGCGGCGATGGCGGCTTCCAGGAAGCGGCGGCGCTCGTTCAGGTCATCCCGCTGCGCATGGGCGGCGAGCAACTGGAGCCGGGCGTCCTTGGGGGCGGCTTCCGCGGCGCGCGCGGCCTCGGCGCTGGCGGTGTGCTCGCGCTCGTCATACGCGCGGAAGAAGCCCAGCACCCGGGCGTAGTCGCCGCGCAGCGCGGCGTCATCCGGGTTCTTCTCCACCATCGCGCGCAGGGCGGAGGTGAGGGTGGGCAGCGGCTGGGGCTGCGGCGCGGTGCCCTTCTCCAGGGCGGGCGCCTTCGCCGGCAGCGTCGCGCGCACGGTGGGCGACTCCTGGCGCAGGTAGAAACCCAGCGGGCCGGACTCCTGGCACACCTTCACGAGCACGCGGTTGAGGCCCTTGCGCAGCTTCACGGACACGCGGGACTGGTCCGGGCGCGGCAGGTTGTAGCGGTCCTCCTTCGCGGCGAGCTGCCCGTTCACCCACAGCCGGAACGCGCCGGACGTGCCCACGCCCAGCGACACGCGCGACTCCTGGGAGGACTCCAGCCAGGTGACGGCGTAGGCCACGGCCTCGCGGTTGGGGCGGATGGCGGTGGCCAGGTCGATGTAGCCATCCGCGGTGTTCGCCGTCAGCTTGCGCCAGGTGGTGTTGCCGCCCTTGGCCGCGGGGTAGGTGGCGGACAGGTCCAGGTTGGCGGCCTCGGGGCCGAAGTCGGTGTCACAGCCGGCCTTGCCTTCGTTCTCGAAGCCGCCGGTGACGTAGTAGTCGCCCACGTAGCCCAGCCACTGCTTCACCTCGTTGGCGCGCACCAGCCGTCCCCGGGCGCGCTCGGTGTCCAGCAGGAGCATCTGCGCGGTGGCGCGGGTATTCGGGTCCGAGGTGCGGCGGGAGGCCACGTAGGCGTAGGTGCTCAGCAGGGGCGTGAGGTCCTCCACCTCGTCCACCAGCGCGTGCATCCGCAGCAGGCTGGCGGCGCCTCGGGGGGAGGAGGCCTGCTTCATCGCCTCGGCCGCATGGACGCGAGCGGTCTCATCCGCGGCCGGCTTCGCCTGCGCCCACAACGGGCAGGTGAGCACGAGGACTGCGGCCAGCAATGTGAAGCGGGACATCCGTTCTCCTGGGTGGACGGCTTGCGGTAAGGGGCGCCAGCCCCGGGCAGGGGCGTCGACGCGGATGAACAGGCGAACCCCTCTGGGGCTTCCCCTGCCTGGCCATCGTACGATGGAGGATGGGGTGGGGACAGGTACGCACTACTCCAGGGACGGGAGGATGACGCCGAAGTGTTCGACGAGCGCGCGCCGCAGGGCGTCTTCGTCGGGGAGAGGCTGCTCCGTCCGGACCCCGCTCCGGGTGAGGACGAGTGTGCCCTCCTTGGCGGTGATGCGCCCCTCTGGCGTCGCCCGGGTGCACAGCCGCCGCTGGGTGAAGATGGAGTCCGGGGAGGTCTGGTGGTAGCGGCACATGCCCTCGAAGTCCGCGAGCTGGCGGGGCACGAGGGAGAGGCGGTACTCCGCCTCCCATCCGGAGGGCTTCTCACTCCAGAGGATGAGGTCTTCGCCCTCCGGTGAGAGCCGGTATGCGCGGCCGGAGCGCACCTGGACGTCGTGGGTGTCCAGGCGCAGGGGCTCGGTGAAGCACTCACCGAAGCCGACATCCGCCAACCAGCGTCCCTGTTCATCCTCCACCTGGAGGGCCAGGTGGTCGAAGTCGGGGCCGTAGGCGCTGCCATCCGGGGCCGTGGCCACGCCCGCGGACAGCAGCGTCACCCGGTGGCCCAGCGCCGTCAGCAGCCGGGCGAAGAGACCGTTGAGCTCGTAGCAGAAGCCGCCGCGCCGCTGGACGACGACCTTCTCGAAGAGGGCGTCCGTGTCGAGCCGGATGGGCCGCTTCAGGTGGATGTCCAGGTTCTCGAAGGGCACGGCCTCCAAGTGGGCCCGGTGCAGCCTCGTGAGGGACTGCTCCGCCCCCACGCCGATTCGCTCCAGGTAGCGCGCGACGTCGAACATGGGGGAACTGTGTCACGCGAGGGCGCAGACGGGTCAGACATTGAAGAGACGGATGGCCGCCGTGGCGGCGGCGTCCGCGGCGGGTACGCCCGCACTGGCTGCTGCCGCGGCGGCCAGGGGGGCGCTCCGAGGCTCGATCGCCCGGACGGTGGCCATGGCCGCGGCTGCTTCTTCCGATGCGCCCGAAGCCCGCATCGACGCGGACTCGGCGATGGCCACGGAGATGGGATGGGCCATGCCCACGCTGAGGCTCTGGGCTGCCTGGTCCACCGGCCCCGCGGGAATGCCGATGGCTGAAGCGCTGGCCGCGGCCGCGACCGCGCGGTGATTGGCGGTGCCGCCCACGGCGAGCTGGGTGACGACCATGGCCGCGGCGACGGTGGCACATGCGAGCGGGGTGGCGCCCGCGACCAGTGCCGTGTTGGCATCGGTGGCGGCGGTGACGCCGGCCAGGGCAATGGTCCCGGCCGCCGCGTTCGCCGCGAGCGCCGGAACACCCGCGGCCGCCGCGGCCGCCGCGTAACAGGCCGCCGACTGGGCCGCGGTCGGCAGCGTCAATGCATCCGCCGTGACGAGGGCGTCTGCCGCCGCCACCGCTGCGGCTGCCTCCTCGCTGGAGTTCGCGGCGGTGGCGGCCGTCACCGCGGTGTTGCCGACGGCGGGCACGAGGAGGCCCGCGAGGGTGTTGGCCGCGGCTTCAGCGGCGGCGGCGGCGCCTCCCATCGCAGCGGTGACGGCGGCTGCCGCCGAGGCGTAACAGACGGCGGCGTCCCCAGGCGCCGGGGGGGCCGCCCCAGTGGCTGTCAGCACGGAAGACGCGGCTGTCACGGCGGCGGCGGCTGTCGGCGTGGAGGCAGCCACGAGGCCCGCGACAGCGGCTGGGATGGGGTGGATGGCGCCGCCCGCGAGCGTGGCGGCGCAGACATTCACGGCGGCCTGGGGGATGCCCGGCACGGTGGCGGCCGCGGCGGCATGACAGGTGCTCGCGTCCGCCGCGACTGGCGGAGTCACGCCCGCGTGGGCCATGCCCGCTGCCGCCGCGACGACCGCGGCGATGGCCGGAAGGGTGATGCCCACCGTGCGCAGGAGGAGGGCGTGGTGCGCCGCGACCGGAGGTCCCGCCGAGATGGCGTTGGCCACCGCATCCAGCCTCGCGGGAAGTGGGGCCCCTCCGACCATGGCGGAGATGGCGGCCACCCTGGCGGCGACGGGCGCTGGCAGGTTCGCGCCCAACGCGCAGGCATGGGCGCTTCCGACGATGGCCGCCGCGAAGTTATCAATCCCGACACCGGCGGCCGTCGCGTGGGCCGCGCTGAGGGCCGCTGCGCCCGTGCCTCCCAGGAAGGGAAGCGCCACGGTCGCGGCGACAGCGGTGAGGGGCGGTTCTCCCAGGCTCACCGCGAGCGCGGCCACCACCGCGGCGAGGTCCGCCGGGGCCAGGGCGAGTGGGACGGCCAGCACCGCGGCACGGGCCGTCGTGACGGCCTCGGCGGCCGATGGCGGGACGCCCCCGAGCATCGCGGCCGCCGGGGAGAGAGGCCCGCCCCTGACGACGTCCCCTCGTGCCGTGGCGGCGGGCCACCAGGCCGCGAGGGCCGCTTGGGTCACGAGGATGCATGCGCTCGTGGCATGGGCCGCGGCGACGCCCGCGACCGCTGCCCTGGCGAAGGGCACGGCGGCCCGGGCCGCGATGGCGGGCTCCAGGCTCCGACGTGCCGCTCGCGCGGCTGGAACGCCCAGCCGGCCCAGTTGCGCGGCGTTGACGGGACCTGCCGCGGGGGCCGTGGCGGCGGCCGCGGCGGGGACCACGCCGATGGCGGTGGCCACGGCGGTGGCTGGCGCTGTTCCCGCTCCCACGGCCACGGCGGCTCGGGCCGCGGCGACCTCCTTGCAGCCATGGCAGGTCCGCGAAAGGGTGCCAGTGACGAGGGAGGCCGGACGCAGCGGTCCTTCGTAGAACGGGGCCAGCTCCCACCCCAAGGCGTGGTGCCCGCGAGGGCTGTGGTCTGGCTGGGTGCTCTGGTCCGCGTGCATGCTGGTGTTGCGGCGCACCGCCCAACCCCGGCGCTGGTACTTGTCGATGGCGAGGTGGGCAGGATGCCCCACGCCCTGGGAGAGATAGCGGTGCGCGAAGGGAGGGACCGCCGCCGCGCCGCCCGTCTGGATGGCGACGCCGTAGGAATAGCCGATGCGGTCCGCTGCCGCGTGTGCGAGCCCGGCGGCGGGAGGTGCGCCCGCCGCCTGACCGTTTTGCGCCGCGCGCGCCGCCTCGACGACGGCGGCCACTTCGGAGAGAGAGGCCGCGGGCCCGATGGCCGCGAGGGCGGCGGCAATCTCAACCAACGCGAGCGGAAACTTCGGGAGCGACTGGCCGCGAGACACCAGGGCATCCAGGATGATTTCGGGAAGGACGGGCGAGGGGGCGAAGGCGTTGGCCACCGCGAAGGGGGCATTCGCCGGGTCGATGGGCGCGCTCCGCGCGAGCCCCAGCGCGGCCTGGACCGCCGCCAGCGGCGGGTTGGGAATGGCGGCGACAGCGGTGGCGAAATAGGGATGGGTCACCGCGGGGAGGTTGGCAATCCCCGCTCCGGCGAGGGCCGCCACCGTCCCCCCGGCGCCGGTGGTGATGCTCAGGCGGGAGGCCTGGACGATGGCGGTGGCGGTCGGGACGGAGATGGTTCCGCCTTGGGCGATGCTCCGCCGCACGGCCACGGCCGCGGCGACGGCCTGCAGGACGGGCTGTGGCGCTCCGGGCCTCGCGCCGACGTGCGCCTGCTCCACGGCTCTGCGCGCGGATGCGGTGCGGTGGGCGTTGGGGAGCCCCCTGGCCATGAGGACGGCCTCGGTGGCCGCCCTGACCACCTGGGGGCCTCCTGGCACCGCCACCACGGGGCCCAGTCCTGGCACCGCCGCCGCACCGCCACCGCCCAACGCGGCCGTCACCAGGCCCCAGGCCACCGCCGTTCCGCCGACCAGCGCGGGCACAGCGGGCGGGGGGCCCGCGGACACGGCTCCCAAATGGTCGAACTGCGCTTGTGGCGTGTTCGGGACGGCGTTCTCCAGGACCACCGCCGCGGCCGCTGCACGGGCCACCACGAGCGGGGTGAAGGCCCCCGCGGAGGAGGCATAGGCGGCGCGTTCCGCCGCGGCGGCCAGGTTCGCCAGGTTCGCGGGCAATGGGAGTGGGAGCGCCGCCGCGGCCGCCGCGGCTGTCGCGGCCCGGCGGATGTTGGGATTGGGAAGCGCTGACGCCGCGTGCGCGACCGCGGCCGCACGGGTGGGCAGCGTGTTGGGGGCCCATGGAATCCTGTCGGGATTCAAGTCGTTCGCCCCCACCTTGTTGGAGCCGTGGTGGGTCGCGGTGAGGC
>NZ_VHLC01000101.1:0-33210 GCF_006547355.1 Myxococcus sp. AB036A
GGGTGGGGCCTGGGCGGGCGCACCTGATGGTGGCGCTGCGCTCGGCGCGCGTGAAGGGCGCGAAGGCCCGGCTGTTCGTCGGCGTGGGGCTGGTGGCTGGCTCCAACGCGGACTCGGAGTGGCGGGAGACGGAGATGAAGAGCCTGGCCATGTTGCGGGCCCTGGGAGGCGGGGATGTCGTCCGACGCTAACCTCAACGTGCTGTGGGCACGCGCGTTGCTGGAAGAGCTCGTGCGCGGTGGGGTTCGTCACGCGGTGGTGTGTCCGGGGTCCCGGTCATCGCCCCTGGCCCTGGCTTGTGCCGGGACGGAGGGGCTGCGCACGTGGTCCGTCATCGACGAGCGCAGCGCGGGCTTCTTCGCCCTGGGGCTCGCGAAGCAGTCGCGCGCGCCGGCCGTGGTGGTGGCGACCAGCGGCACCGCGGGCGCGCACTTCTACCCGGCGGTCATAGAGGCCGCGCTGTCGCATGTGCCCCTGGTGGTGCTGACGGCGGACCGGCCCCTGGAGCTTCAGGGCTGGGGCGCGCCGCAGACCGTGCCACAGGCGCGCTTCTTCGGAGAGCACGCGCGCTTCTACGCGGACCTCGGTCAGCCCGAGGCGCATGACGCGGCGTTGATTCACATGCGTGCCACCGTTGCCCGCGCGGTCGTCAGCGCGTGGCGCGCGCCGCGGGGCGCCGTGCAGCTCAACGTCCCGTTCCGCGAGCCGCTGGCCCCCATCGCCGAACCCTTCCCCGAGGCCTCCCTGAGCGCGCTCGCGAAGTCGGGCCGCGCCGGTGCGCCGCTGACGCGCATCGTCCCGCCCGAGCCGGCGCCGGACGCGGCCACCTTGGACGAGGTGCGCCGCCGGATTGCCGCGACCACTCGCGGCGTCATCGTGTGTGGTCCGCGCGATGAAATGGATGGATTCGCGGCGGCCATCAGCGCGTTGTCGCAGGCCACGGGCTATCCCGTGCTGGCCGAGTCCACCTCGCAGGCCCGCTACGGCGGCGGCCCGCTCACGCTGTCCTATTACGACGCGATGTTGCGGCACGCGCCGTTCGCGAAGGCGCACCGTCCGGAGCTCGTGTTGCGCTTCGGGGGCGGGCTCACGCCGAAGGTGCCTCAACAGTGGCTGGACGGCTCGGGCGCGGACATCGTCCTCTTCAGTGACGGCGGCGGGTTGTTCGACCCGGCGCACCGCGCGTCCACGGTGGTGGAGGGCTCGGCGGTGGCGGCCTGTGAGGCCCTGACGCGAGGACTCGCGCGCGGCGCGGGGGCGTGGGCGCGAGGCTTCCTGGCCGCGGAGCAACGGGTGCGCACGGCGCTGGAGGCCGCGTTCGCGGAGCAGCCCGACGTGCTCTCCGAGCCGCGTATCGCTCGCGAGGTGGTGGCGGCGCTTCCCGCGGGCGCGCCGCTCTTCGTATCCAGCAGCATGCCCATCCGCGACCTGGATGCCTTCGCTCCGGCGGGCACGGTGCCGCTGCGGGTGCTGGCCAATCGAGGGGCCAACGGAATCGACGGCATTGTCTCCAGCGCGCTCGGCATGGCGGCCGCGGCGGGCCGACCCGCTGTGCTGCTCACGGGGGACCTGGCGTTGCTGCATGACGTGGGAGCCTTCGTCACCGCGTCGCGCACGCGAGTGCCGCTCACGGTGGTGGCGGTGAACAACGATGGGGGCGGCATCTTCTCGTTCCTCCCCATCGCCCAGGTCGCGCCGCGGGACACGTTCGAGACGCTCTTCGGTACGCCGCACGGTGTGGACCTGTCCCACGCGGCGGCGCTGGGCGGCGCCCGGCTCCACCGTCCGGAGACGCCCGTTGCGCTCAGGTCGGCCGTGCGCGAGGGCCTGGAGGGTGGGCTCCACCTGGTGGAAGTGCGCGTGGACCGCAACGCGAATGTGGATGAGCACCGGCGGCTGTTCGCTCGAATGGCGGCCTCACTGGGAGAAGGACCATGGGCGTGAAGCTGGCTTACGAGACGTGGGGTGAGGGTTCCCGGCCGCTCGTGTTGCTGCATGGCTTCACCGGCAGCCGCAGGGCCTTCGACGGGCTGCGTCCGCTCCTGGGCCGCGACGTGCGCGCGGTGGCGGTGGACCTCCCCGGACATGGGGCCACGCCGCTGCCGGACCAGCGGGGGCGTGAGGCCTTCGTGGAAACGGTGGACGCGCTCGTCGCGCTGGTGGACTCGCTGGGGCAGGGACCCGTGGACCTGCTGGGCTATTCGCAGGGGGCACGCGTGGCGCTGGCGGCGGCCGTGCGCGCGCCGGACCGCTTCGGCCGGCTCATCATGGAGAGTGGTTCGCCAGGGCTGCATCGGCGCCAGGAGCGCGCGGCCCGGCGTGAGGCGGACGGACAGTTGGCGGCCTTCATCCGCTCGCGAGGCGTGGACGCCTTCGTGGACCGCTGGGAGCAATTGCCGCTGTTCGACGGCCTGCGCCAGCTTCCGCAGGAGCGCAAGGACGCGCTGCGCTCACAGCGCCGCGCCTGCACGGCGGAGGGGCTCGCGGGCGCGCTGGAGTGTCTGGGCCTGGGTGTCCAGCCGGACTTCTGGCCGGAGCTGCATGCCCAGCGGCTGCCCACGCTGCTGCTGACGGGTGCTTTGGATTCGAAGTTCACCCAGATTGCCCGCCGCATGGCCACGGAGCTGCCGGTGGTCTGGCGCCACGCCTTCGAAGGCTGTGGCCACGCGCCGCACCTGGAGGCGCCGGAGGCCTATGCCCGTGAAGTCCTCGGGTTCCTCCAGACGCCCTGGTACGAGGCTCCGCAGTTCGACAGCCCCATGACCGCGCGCGAGGGAAGGGTGACGTCGTGAGCACGTCGGTTCCGGCGCCGGGCCCGCTGTCGGTGAAGCCCCGTCCCGGGGTGATGCACTGGGTGATGGCGGCGCGTCCCAAGACGCTGACGGCGGCGCTGGTGCCGGTGTTGGTGGGCACGGGGCTCGCGTTCGGCTCGGGCGTGGGGCGCCTGCTGCCCGCGTTGGCGGCGCTGCTGGGCGCGGTGCTCATCCAGATTGGCACCAACTTCATCAACGACTACTACGACTTCAAGAAGGGCGCCGACACGCACGAACGGCTGGGCCCTCAGCGCGTGACGCAGAGTGGCCTCATCGCGCCGGGCACCGTGCTGGCGGGCGCGGGCGTGTGCTTCGCGCTGGCCACGGCGGTGGGCTTGTACCTGGTGGCGGTGGGCGGCTGGCCCATCATCGCCATCGGCCTGGCGTCGCTGCTGTGCGGCTACGCATACACGGGCGGCCCCTTTCCCCTGGGCTACAACGGCCTGGGAGACGTGTTCGTCTTCATCTTCTTCGGCCTGGTGGCGGTGACGGGGACGTACTTCGTGCAGGCGGGGACGGTGGACCCCGCGGCGTGGTGGGCGGCGGTGCCCGTGGGCGCCAGCGGCACCATGCTCATCGTCGTCAACAACCTGCGCGACGTGACGACGGACGTGAAGGCTGGCAAGCGCACCCTGGCGGTCCGCTTCGGCACGGGCGTGGGGAAGGCGGAGTACCTCCTCCTGCTGGTGATGTCGTACGCCACGCCCTTCGCGATGTACGCGCTGAAGCTGGCCAGCCCCTGGGTGTTCCTGTCCCTGCTGAGCCTGCCCCTGGCGGTTCCCCCGTTGCGGCAGGTGTTGAAGCAGGAGGGGGCCGCGCTGAATCCGGCGCTGGGGTCCACGGCCAGACTCCAACTCGTGTTTGGAGTGCTGTTCGCGTTGGGCCTCTACCTGCGATGATGTGAGGCCATGCGGATTGCCCAGGTTTCGCTCATTCCCCTCCGGTTGGAGCTGCGCCAGCCCCTGAAGACGTCACAAGGGGGGCACGCGGTGCGAGAAGGCTTCCTCGTCCGCGTCGTCGACGAGGAGGGGCGCGAAGGTCTGGGCGAGGCGATGCCGCTGCCCGCGTTCGGCACCGAGTCGCTTGAAGACTGTGGCGTGACGCTGAACGCCTGGCTGTCCGAGCTGAAGGGCCAGTTCCTGGGCGACTCGGTCCGGGCCATCGAGGACACGTTGTCGCCGTTCCCCCCTGCCGTGGCGCGAGGCGACGGCGTGCGCATCCGTGCACGTCAGGTGACGCCAGCGGGCGCCATGCCGGCCGCGGAACACGCGCTGGAGCTGGCGCTGCTGGACCTACTCGCGCAACGCCAGGGTGTACCGCTGTGCTGGCTGCTGGCGGAGGAGGCGCGGACGGAAGTGGCGGTGAACGCGCTGCTGGGCGCCGACACCCCCGAGGCCCTGGCGGAAGAGGCCCGGCAGGCCGTGGACGAGGGCTTCGGCACGTTGAAGCTGAAAGTCGCCGGCCGGCCGCTGGACGCCGACGAGGCGCGAGTGAAGGCCGTGCGCGACGCGGTAGGGCCGGACGTGAAGCTCCGGCTGGATGCGAACGGCGGCTGGTCCGAGCCTGACGCGAAGCGCGCCCTGGACCGGCTGGGCTGGTACGGCCTGGAGTTGGTGGAGCAGCCCACGCCGCCGGAGGACCTCGCGGCGCTCTGGCGCGTTCAGCGCCGCGCCCCCTGCACGGTGGCGGCGGACGAGTCCCTGGCCTCTCCCGATGCGCTCCGGGCGCTGCTGACGGTGGACCCGTTGCTGGGCGGTGGCCCGGCGGTGGGCGCGGTGGTGCTGAAGCCCATGGTGCTGGGCGGACTGTTGCCGTGCCTCGTGGTCGCGATGCGCGCGGCGCGGCTCGGAATGCAGGCCTATGTCACCAGCTCCATTGATGGCGTGGTGGCGCGGGCCGGCGCGGCACACCTCGCGGCGGCACTGCCATCCGGCGCGCTGGCCTCCGGGCTCGCTATTGGGCGCTTGCTGGCGAAGGAGCCCGAAGATCATCCGTACCATCCGCAGCGAGGCGTCATTCGCCTGTCGAGCACCCCGGGGCTCGGACTGAGCTCCCAGTCACTGGTGTGACGGCTCGGCACATGGGAGCCCACGGATTGGCCTCCGTTAATGAAGCCCCAAGGTGACGGAATGTCGGTCCTGCTGTGTCCCATTCGAGTAGGCGCTCGTCATCAGCCCCAGGCGGAGGCCCTGACGTTCGCGGGCCGCTCCTGGTCCTATGAGGCGCTGGATGCGGAAGTCTCCCGATGGGTTGCCGCACTCGAGGCGGAGGGCGTCGGCGCTTCGGACAGGGTGGCGTCGCTCGCGACGAACCACGTCGCCTCCGTGTGCCTCTTCTGGGCGCTGGGCCGGCTGGGCGCGGTGTTGGCGCCACTCAATGCCCGGCTCACGTCCGCGGAGCTGGCGCCCATGGTGGAGGACATCCAGCCGCGTTTGAGGCTGGCGCTGGGGCCCCTGGTGGAGCGGCTCCCTGGAGCCCAGCCACTCGAGTCCTTCGCGGAGGCCGTCTCCACGGGAGCTTCCACGTGCCAGCCCCTGGAGGCGTCGTCGCCCCGGGTCGTGCTCTTCACCAGCGGGACCACGGGCCGGCCCAAGGGCGCGGTCCTCACCGAAGGCAACTTCCGGGCGTCTTCACGAGCCTCGGCGGCCAACCTGGGGGCGCATCCAGCCCCGCGTTGGCTGGGCACATTGCCGCTCTTCCACGTGGGGGGCATCGCCATGCTCACTCGCACGGCCTACGAGGGAGGCTGCCTCGTCCTGCACGAACGCTTTGACGCCGATGCGGCGAACCGGGCCATCGACGAGGAGGGCGTGTCCCACGCGAGCCTCGTGGCTACGACGCTGGAGCGAGTGCTGGACGCCCGAGGTGACCGGCGCATGCCGGACTCCTTCGCATGCGCGCTGATAGGCGGAGGGCCGGTGCCCGTGCCCCTCCTCGCACGAGCGAGGGCTGCGGGCCTGCGAGCCCTTCAGACGTACGGCCTGACGGAGGCCTGCTCACAAGTCACGACCGAGCACCCGGACAATGCGGACGGCCGTACCGCTGGCGTCCCGTTGCCGGGTGTCGAGGTGCGCATCGTCGGCGTAGGGGGCGAAGTCCTCGGCGCAGGGGCGGAGGGCGACATCGAGGTGCGCGCGCCCACGGTGATGGCCGGGTACTGGCAGCGTCCGGAGGCCACCCAGGAGGCGGTTCGCGACGGCTGGCTGCGCACGAAGGACGTCGGTGTGCTGGATGGTGGGGGGCGGCTCACCGTGCTGTCACGCCGCACGGACCTCATCGTCCGAGGTGGGGAGAACATCTACCCGGCGGAGGTGGAAGCGGTGCTCCTCAATCACCCCGCGGTGCAGGAAGCCGCCGTGGTGGGCTTCCCGGACGACCGCTGGGGCGAACGGCCCGTGGCCTTCGTCGCGCCGCGCCCGGGGCAACCGCACCCCGGGGACGAGGCACTGACGGCGTGGTGCCGTCAGTCCCTGGCGGGCTTCAAGACGCCCGCGCGTTTCGTGTGGGTGGACGCGCTGCCTCGTAACGCCATGGGGAAGGTCGAGCGCACCGTCCTGAGACGGCACGCCCTTCGCTGACCCACGGCGATGGGGCGGGCGCCCTGTCTCAGCACTCCGAGATCGGGTGGCCCCAGGGATTGGTCCGCGGGAACTGCCGCAGGACGGTGCTCAGCCGGCAGGTGGCCGACACGGTGGTGGCAGCCCCGGACCGACGGGAGGCCTGCGGGCCCCGGTGCTCGAAGGTGCCCAGTCGGGCCGCCTGCATCGCCAGCTGCTTTTCGACCTCCGGGGACCAACGGGAGAACTCAAGCCATTCCATGTGCGTGCTCCTTCGCGCCGCAGTGTTCGGGCACATCCGACCTCTTCAAGTCGCGAAAATCACGACGCCACGCGTTGAAGCTGGCGGTCAGTGGCGATTTCCCGACAAGGGTCGCCGTCTCAACCCGCGGACGTGGTCGCCATCTTTCAAAAGCCCCTCCGGGATGTCGTGTTCCCGCGCGGCCGCCTGCCCTCCGAGGAGGGACCTGCATTTCCTGCGCGGACCTGGGACACGTGGACATTCTTGCGTCGTCCGCGCCGTGCCCCCGTCGTGATTGCTGATACGGCTGCAACCTTTCACTCCCAAGGTCAAAACTCAGACATGCAAGGATTTCCACACCCGACGTTGAAGAGTTGAAGAGACAACGCAGGGGGGAGGGTGGAGAATGACGCCGGCTTCCGAGTGAAAACAGGACATTCCAGGTCGTGGCTGATTTTGATATCGAAATGACTCAAAGGCAGCTCAGCACGCGTACTCGCAACGGGAGGGAGAGATGGCTCCGGAGTCCGTTGATGTCATCATCGTGGGCAGTGGTCCGGTGGGAGCGATGGCGGCGAACCTCCTGGGGCAGCAGGGGATTCGGACGCTGGTGGTGGAGCGTGAAGTCACGCCTCACGGCCAGTCCCGCGCCATCAGCGTGGATGACGAGGGCCAGCGCATCTTCCAGTCCGCGGGGCTGGTGGGCGACCTGGGCGCGGGCTTCTATCCGTGCAAGCGGCTGCAGTACCTGAATGACTCGCTGCGCTCGCTGGCGGAGGTGGACTTCACCCGGTTGGACCGGCCGTTCGGCTACGTGCCCGCAGCCTTCTTCCAGCAGCCGCGCATGGAGGCGGTGCTTCGTCAGGGCCTGAAGCGCTTCCCGCACGTGGACCTGTGGCTGGGCCACGAGGTGGAGTCGTTCGTCCAGGATGAAGATGGTGTCACCGCCCGCGTGAAGGAGGTCGCGGGGGAGCGTGCCGTCAACGTGCGCGCGCGCTTCCTGCTCGCGTGCGACGGCTCGCACAGCTCCATCCGCCGGCGGCTGGGCCTGAAGCTCGTGGGGACGACGGCGCTGGAGCACTCGCTGGCCATCACCGTGAGGACGTCCTCACCCGAGCCCGACTTCACCAGCTACCTGTGCGGCCCCGTGCGGCGGGGATTCATCGCGCGCACCGCGCCGAACGAGATTCGCTTCGACATCATCCTGGAGCCAGATGCGGACCTGAAGGCGGCGCGCTCGCTCGAGAATGTGCGGCGGCTGATCGGCTACTACCTGGACCCGGATTCGGTGGAGCTCGACTCCGTCAAGATCTTCTCGTACCACAGCCGCATGTCCGAGCAGTGGCGGGTGGGCCGCGTGTTCCTCCTGGGCGACGCGGCGCACCTGATGCCGCCCTTCCTGGGGCAGGGGCTCTGCGCGGGCCTCCGGGACGCGGCGAACCTGACCTGGAAGCTCGGGCTGGTGCTCGCGGGCGCGGCGGACGCGTCGCTGCTCGACACCTACGAGGAAGAGCGGCGTGGTCACGTGTCGGAGGTGATTCGCGGCTCGGACGCCATGGGTCGGGTGATGATGTCGGGCGGGCGGGTGATGGCTCGCGTCCGCAACGCGCTCATCCAGGTGATGTACTGGCTGCCGGTGACGGGCGACTTCATCCGCGACTACAAGGTGAAGCCGCAGATGCCGCTGCGCCGGGGCTTCATGCACGGCGCCCAACGCGAGAAGGGGGACGTGCCGGAAGGCTCCTACTTCCCACAGCCGCGCGTGGAGCGGCCCGACGGGGAGACGGCGCTGCTGGATGACTGCCTGGGCGAGGGCTTCGTGGTGCTGACGCGTCCAGGCGCGTCCCAGGAGGCCCAGCGCGAGGCACGGGCCCTGGCGGACGAACTCGGAGCACGCTGGTGGCAGCTGGCCGCGGCGGACCGCGCGGGAGATGGCGGGCCGGATACGCTGGTGGACCTGGACGGCCGACTGGGCGCCTGGTTCGTGCAGTACGCGGCCGACCTCGTGGTGCTCCGGCCGGACCGCTACGTGTTCGGCATCGCAGGGGGGGGCAAGCGGGGCCACCTCCTGGGCTCGCTCAAGGGCCGCGTCCGCCCTCACTCGCGTCCGAATGGCGCGGAGGTCCGGCGGGCGGGCTGAAAGGCGGGGGAACGGAAAGACAACAGGCGCCCGGGCCGGGGCGCCGTACGACCGCGAAGTGGGGCTGCGGGGAGGCTCAGGCCGCGGCGGCGGACTGGACCAGCTTCCCGGCGCGCTCCACGCAGTCGCCCATGAAGCGCAGGTAGATGTCGAGCGCGCTGGCGCCCGTCTTGGCAATGATGGGCGCCTTGTCCGGCACCTGCGACAGGAGCTTGTTGAGCATCACCTCGTTGAGCGCGGTGTGACCCACGTCAATCTCCGTGTGCTCCTTGAGGAAGGACATGCCCTGGAGGATGTCCTCGCCACAGACGCGCTTGGCCTGCTCGAGAATCACGGGGCCGAGCACCGTCGACAGGCCCTCGATTTCGTACTCGATGGCCACCTGCGCGGCGGGCATCTCACCGGTGATGGTGTTCTCGTGAATCTCCCGGTACTCCTTCATCGCCTCCGTGGGCGGCTGGGCGATGAGCTCCTCGGCGTTCAGCTTGGGGTTGCGGCGCTCGTTCCACCGGGCCACCAAGTGCTTGGTGTCCTCGACCATCATCAGATGGTGGCCGGCCTCGTGCTTGGCGTGGGCGATGAGCTTCTGGCCCACGTCGTCCAGGCCCACCTTCACGGTGGCCTCACCGGCGCGGCGAATCCACCCGTCCACCGGCTCCGTCATGTAGACGCCCAGCGAGTTCCAGGTGATGAGGAAGGCCTCGAAGAGCGCGGGGTCCGCCTTGTCGTCCAGCAGCACCTTCAGCCGGGGGTCCGTCTTGATGCGCTCACGGGTGGCAGTCAGGTTCGGCGTGTACAGCTCCTCCACGAGTTGCTTGCTCATATTCATTACCCCTGGCGAGTGTTGGGAGCGCTTCGGCGCCCGATGGAGACTTCACTGATGTGTTCGAGATAGTCGGGGATCAGCTTCGCGGAGATGATCCACATGTACGGGTCCGGGCCTGCGTGAATCCCGGCGTCCTGTACGTACTGCCCACCGTCGTCCTCACAGAGGTAGTGGAACGAACGGCGGTGGCGGGCGGCGTACCAACGGCGTGCCGCATCCACCAGGGCGACGTAGGTGGACGGCCCCGCGTCGCTCAGGGGGAACAGCCTGGCCATGTCGAGCAGGCTGTAGAGATTGGTGCCCGGTTGGCCCAGCTCCAGGACGGCGGCGGCCACGGCCACGCCATTGCGGCGCGCGATGAGGATTTCGCGCTCGCGCTCCAGGCCAAAGGTGTTCCACTGTCCCTGCACCGCGCGCATGTCGATGCGGTCGCGCGTGAAGTCGAGCGCCTCCACGTAGCAGGACGGGCGCGAGTGGGCGATGTGGTCCGTCAGCAGCGTCAGCTCGGCGGAGGTGGCGGGGCTGATGGTGATGCCCTCGTGCAGCCGGCCCGTCTGCTCGTGCGTGTAGACGTCCATCATGTGGACCTTGCGCGTGAAGGCCAGCTCCGGGTTCGCCGCCATGTGCCGCTCGCCGTAGCGGACGTGCGCGCGCGCGATCCAGGGGTTGAGGCCTTCCACGTAGGCCACGGCCCAGCGGAAGTCGGCGTCGCTCTGCGGGTGCTCGAAGCAGCGCACGTACAGGTCGTGCATGATGCGGCCCGGCTCCAGCCCCTTGATGGCGGGCTTGCCCGGGCGCTTCGCCACCTGGTGTCCCATCCAGGTGTGCCGGTACGACTTCATGATGGACAGCGTCGCCTCGGGGCCGCGCTCGGACGGCCAGACGGCCTGGCAGAAGAGCTGCGGAACTTCCGCGGCGCGCTTGGCCATGTGGCTGAAGGCTTGCTTCAGCACGTCGAATTCCTGAGAGGACTTGTTCGCCAGGCTGAAGAAGCCAGACAGCGTGAAGACATCCCAGAGCCCCTCTTCCTGCACATCACTGGTGCAAGTGTTGGGATTGGTCGTCTGGGAGACGAAGCGCACCCAGCGCGCCTCGTCGGAAGAGTAGGGCGACACGCTCAGGCCGCACAGCACGGTGCCGTCGGCGCGCGCGCTGGTGACGTAGCGGATTTCACCGCGCAGGCTGATGGACTGGCCGTCCGGCGTGTGGAGCTCGAGCAGGGGCGGCAGCAGGCCCGGGAACAGCAGGTCCTCCGGGCGGCAGCGGATGCACATGCCGGAGAAGGACAGGTCCAACACCGCGCGCTCCATCTCCCCCTGCTCGCGCCACAGCGGGTGGTGGAAGGTGACGCGCACGCCCTCCGGCGCGGGCGAGCGGCGGTGCCAGCGGTGACGGATGCGGAAGAGGACGTCGGGCAGCGGCGACGTGAAGCGCTGGCCGTCCGGCGTTCCCGCCTCCAGGCGCATGCGGTACGCGCTGTTGTGGCCGATGACATCGATGTCGTAGGGCGCCTCGCCCCAGTCGGTCACCGGGTCCTCGGCGTGCCACTCCAGTTGCTCCGTCTCCGCGTTGTAGCGCTCCAACACCAGGCGGACGGTGCGGCCCATGCGGCGCAGCACACCCTTGTTGCCCGCGGTGCTGATGGCCAGGAGGATGGCGCGGATGCGCTCAGCCTCGTCGATGGTGTCCTGCACCGGAAGGGCAGACGCGGCCGGCTCCGCGACGCCACGCTTCAGCGCGTCCGCCAGCAATGCCAGGATTTGACGGCCCTGCTCCAGGGAGACGTTCGCCAACTGCAGCCCCACCGGGGACCCGGCCGCATCCGCGTCCGTGCGGATGAAGGCGCCCCGGATGGGGCCCAGCGTCACGCCACAGCCGGTCAGATAGACGGGCAGGCCGCGCGCGTCGGAGGTGTCCACCTCACCCTTGGGCATCACCCACACCACAGTGGGGCTCAGCCGCGTCACCACGCCAATGGCGCCATCCAGCGTGCCCACGGAGCAGGTGATGGCATCCGCGCCCGTCCCGTGCAGGGAGTAGCCCGAATCATCCAGCGCGGCCTCGGCGGGCGGCAGCGGAATCACATTGAACAGCGCGTCACGGCTGCGGAACTCGACCGACCGACGGTCGGAGAGCGGGTTTCCCCCTTCCATAATCAGGCGCCCCCTTCTCCGGTGCTGAGGAACCCCAGATGCAGTCGTCGAAATTGCAAGCACGGTTGTTCCTCCCTGCTCCAGCGGTGCTGCGTTAGGCGGCGAATCGCTATAGGTCCGTATCATACGGATTTCCGAGGAACAGTCAAATCGGATTTGTGCAGTCAGGCTGTTTTCTGGCTGGCGGAATGGACGTCCGTGGGTCGTAGGTGACAGCAGCCCACTTCCAAGTCTTACGAAGCGATTCGCGGCGACGGCACACTCATACGGCCAAGATGCTGCGCGGCTGTAATGTCATAAGTCTGGCAGGCTGTGCGTACTTTCTCGCAGTGAAATGGCGTTCGTCAGACCCGCTCGTTAGAGTTCCCTCAGTCCAGCGAGCGGGAGGTGTGAGGGATGAGTGCTGTCGTGAGCGCTGTGGGAGGAACGCAGGCTTTGGAGCAACTCCAAGCGCCTGTTCACGGCCGCGCCGCGGGCCTGATGCCGGTGGACTCGCCAGACGTACTCCGGGTGGATGTCGCGGAGGTCGTTGGCGGCGCGGTGGAGCTCCTCTCAGTCACGCGCCGCTTACGAGGAGTGCCGGTTTCCCTGGAGCTTCCCGAGGATCCGGTCCCCGCTAATGTTAGTCACCGGCGGCTGCAGCAGGTGCTGCTGCTGTTGTTGGCGCACGCGGCGGATGCATCGAACGGGCAGGGCGTTCGTGTGATGGTGGATTCCGCCGACGACTTCGGGGACCTGCCGCCCCGCTTTCAGGTCCAGGTCGCGGGGGCGTCGCTGTCCTCGCGGGAACTCCAGGCTGTCTTCCTGTCGCCCATGTTGGTGGGGCCGCTGCACCGCAAGCTGGCCCGGGCCCGGGAACTGACGGAGTCCATGGGTGGCACCTTGGAGGTGGCCAGCAGCGCGGCCGCCGGCATCATCGTGACGGTGGAGTTGCCCGCGCCGGGGATGTCCAGCTGGTAGTCCGGGCGGGCCGCCATGCCCGCCGCTGATCCACGACTTGAAGCGGAGGAGGAGGGCGGGCCGCCAGTGCCCGGCCCTCCTTTTTCGTTGAGCCGCCGGGGATGCTGAGCGTGTCGTTTCGTGCTCGCGCGAGGGCCGGCCGTTACTCCGCGCCCGGCCATTGGCTCCGATAAGTCGTTCCGCGTGAGCCCGTGGCCAAACTCCTTGACGTCGCGGGGCGGGTTCTCGACTATCCCCCGCCGATTCTTACACGGTCACACCTTCTCAGGAGCACATCCATGGCGCCCCCGTCATCCGGAGAAAAGATCTCCCTGCAGAGCGGCAAGCTGTCCGTCCCGGACAACCCGATCATCCCCTTCATCGAGGGCGACGGCACCGGCCGCGACATCTGGCGTGCGTCCCAGGCGGTGTTCGACGCCGCGGTGGAGAAGGCCTACAAGGGCAAGAAGAAGATCGCCTGGTACGAAGTCCTGGCCGGCGAGAAGTCCTTCAAGGCGGTCAACAACTGGCTGCCCGATGAGACGGTCGAGGCGTTCCGCACCTATCTGGTGGGCATCAAGGGCCCCCTGACGACGCCGGTGGGCGGCGGCATCCGGTCGCTGAACGTGGCCCTGCGGCAGATGCTGGACCTGTACGTCTGCCTGCGCCCCGTGCGCTATTTCAAGGGCGTGCCCAGCCCGGTGAAGACGCCGGACAAGGTCGACATGACCATCTTCCGTGAGAACACGGAAGACATCTATGCGGGCATCGAGTTCGAGGCCGGCACGGCCGCCGCGGAGAAGTTCCTGGGCCTGCTGAAGCAGGAGTTCCCGAAGGAGTTCGGGAAGATCCGCTTCCCGTCCGACGTGGGCCTGGGCATCAAGCCGGTGTCCCACGAGGGCAGCGACCGGCTGATCCGCGCCGCCATCCAGTACGCCGTGGACCACAAGCGCAAGAGCGTCACGCTGGTCCACAAGGGCAACATCATGAAGTTCACCGAGGGCGCCTTCCGCAAGTGGGGCTACGAGCTGGCCGCCCGGGAGTTCGGTGACAAGGTCTACACCTGGGACCAGTGGGAGGCCACCAAGGCCGCCAAGGGCGAGGACGCCGCCAACGCGGAGCAGAAGGCCGCGCTGGCCGCCGGGAAGATCCTGATCAAGGACTCCATCGCGGACATCACCCTGCAGCAGGTCCTCACCCGTCCGGATGAGTTCGACGTCATCGCCACGCTGAACCTCAACGGTGACTACCTGTCGGACGCGCTGGCGGCGCAGGTGGGCGGCATCGGCATCGCGCCGGGCGGCAACATCAACTACGTCACGGGCCACGCGGTGTTCGAGGCCACGCACGGCACGGCGCCCAAGTACGCCGACCAGGACAAGGTGAACCCGGGCTCGGTCATCCTCTCCGGTGAGATGATGTTCCGGCACCTGGGCTGGCACGAGGCGGCCGACCTGATGATCCAGGGCATGGACCGCGCCATCGCCAGCAAGACCGTGACCTACGACTTCGCCCGCCTGATGAAGCAGGAAGGGCAGAGCGGCGTTTCCGAGGTCAAGTGCTCCGAGTTCGGGCAGGCCATCATCAAGAACATGTAGTCCCCGGACGGGGATCTGGAAGAGGCGAATCCATGGCTCAGAATGGCAAGAAGAAGATCGGCCTCATCGGCGGCGGTCAGATCGGCGGCAACCTGGCGCTGCTCGCCGTGCAGAAGTCGCTCGGTGACGTGGTGCTGTACGACATCCCGGCGGCCGAGGGTCTGGTCAAGGGCAAGGCGCTGGACATCAACCAGCTGGCTGCGGTCGACGGTTACGACTGCCGCGTGAAGGGCACCACGGACTGGAAGGACGTGGCCGGCTCGGACGTGATCATCATCACGGCCGGCATGCCCCGCAAGCCGGGCATGTCCCGCGAGGACCTGCTCGAGATCAACCTGAAGATCATGACGGACGTGGCGGGCAACATCAAGCAGCACGCCCCCAACGCCTTCGTCATCAACGTGGCCAACCCGCTGGACGCGATGGTGTTCGCGCTCCACAAGATCGCGGGTCTGCCCAAGCACATGGTCGCGGGCATGGCGGGCGTGCTGGACACCAGCCGCTTCAAGTGCTTCGTCGCCGAGGCGCTCGGCTGCTCCATCCGCGACGTGGAGGCCCTGGTGCTGGGCGGCCACGGCGACGACATGGTTCCGCTCGTCCGCCACAGCACGGTGGGCGGCGTGCCCCTGACGGAGCTGATCGCCAAGGACAAGCTGGACGCCATCATCAAGCGCACCCGTGAGGGCGGCGCGGAGCTGGTCGGCCTGTACAAGACGGGCAGCGCCTACTTCGGCCCCGCGGCGTCCGCCATCGCCATGGCGGAGAGCTTCCTGCTGGACCGCAAGCGCGTGCTGCCGGCCGCCGCCCTCCTGGAGGGCCAGTACGGCATCAACGGTTACTTCTTCGGCGTCCCCGTGCAGATCGGCGCGGGCGGCGTGGAGAAGATCCACACCGTCGAGCTGAACGACAGTGAGAAGGCCGAGCTGGAGAAGTCCTTCCAGTCGGTCAAGAAGACGGTCGACTCGGTCAAGCTGTAGTCGCTGGACAGTCACGTGTGGCCCGCTGGGGTAACCCGGCGGGCCCTGTGCCTGATGCTGTGGATGACGCGGGCTAATTGCCCCGGACGCCATCGTTGCAGCGCGTTTTCACCAAGTTAACTAGCCTGTAGAACTCGCACGGGACGTCCGGGCCCTGGCGCGCCACCTGGCGGGCCGGCTCAAACGAGCAGTGTCCGACGTCCGGCAGTCAAGGAGACGATGATGGCACCAGCAGCGCGGTTCACGGTGGTGGGCGGCGGCCTCGCCGGGCTGATGACGACGATCAAGCTCGCGGAGGCGGGCCACCAGGTGGATGTGCTCTCGCTCGTCCCGGTGAAGCGTTCCCACTCCGTTTGTGCCCAGGGCGGCATCAACGGCGCGGTGAACACCAAGGGCGAAGGCGACCACCCGGACATCCACGTGAAGGACACGCTGCGCGGCGGCGACTTCCTCGCGGAGCAGGTTTCGGTGAAGGGCATGTGTCATGCCGCGCCGGGCATCATCTACCTGTTGGATCGCATGGGCGTGACGTTCAACCGCACGCCGGAAGGTCTGTTGGACTTCCGCCGCTTCGGCGGCACGCTGCACCACCGCACGGCCTTCGCCGGCGCGACCACCGGCCAGCAGCTGCTCTACGCGCTGGACGAGCAGGTCCGCCGCTATGAGGCCGAGGGCAAGGTCACCAAGTACGAGTACTGGGAGTGGCTCGGCACGGTGAAGGACGACAACGGGCGCTGCATCGGCAGCGTGGCCGTCGACCTGCGCACCATGGAGATCCGCACCTTCCCGGCCGAGGCCGTCTGCCTGGCCACGGGTGGCCCGGGCATCGTCTTCGGACGCTCCACCAACTCCATCATCAACACCGGCACCGCCGCGGGCCGCGCCTACATGGAGGGCGCGCACTACGCCAACGGTGAGTTCATCCAGGTGCACCCGACGTCGATTCCGGGCGAGGACAAGCTCCGCCTGATGAGCGAGTCGGTGCGTGGCGAGGGCGGCCGCGTCTGGGTGCCCCGCAAGAAGGGCGACACGCGGGCGCCTCAGCAGATCCCGGAGGCGGAGCGCTGGTACTTCCTGGAAGAGAAGTACCCCAAGTACAAGAACCTGGTGCCGCGCGACGTGGCCACCCGCGAGATCTTCATGGTCTGCCGCGAGCTGGGCATGGGCATCAACGGCCGGGACGGCGTGTACCTGGACGTCACGCACATCCCCGCGCCGGTGCTGGACGCCAAGATCAAGGGCGTCATGGAGATCTACGAGAAGTTCGTCGGTGACGACCCGCGCAAGGTGCCCATGGTCATCTTCCCGGGCATGCACTACTCCATGGGCGGCCTGTACGTGAACTTCGAGGCCGACCCGAAGACGCAGACGCCGGCCGAGGGCAGCCCCAAGAACCAGTCCACCACCATCCCCGGCCTCTACGCCGCGGGTGAGGCGGACTACGCCTTCCACGGCGCGAACCGCCTGGGCGCGAACTCGCTGCTGTCGTGCATCTACTCCGGCATGATCGGCGGCCCGGCCATGGCGTCCTTCGCCAAGAGCCAGGGCACCAGCGCCGCGGCGATGCCGGAGAAGCACTTCCAGGCCGCCAGGCAGTACTGGCAGGACCGCTTCGCCACCATGCTCAAGATGAGCGGCCCGGAGAATCCGTACGGGCTCGCCAAGGAGCTGGGCGACACCATGACGGAGAACTGCACCGTCGTGCGCTACAACGACCGTCTGAAGAAGACGATCGAGAAGATCCGCGAGCTCAAGGAGCGCTGGAAGAACGTCAACGTGCTGGACACGGGCAACGTGGCCAACCGCGCGCTGTCGTACACCAACCAGCTGTGGAACATGTTCGAGCTGGGCGAGGTCATCGCGACCAGCGCGCTGCTCCGCGACGAGAGCCGCGGCGCCCACTACAAGCCGGACTTCTCGCTGCCCGAACCGAAGACGAAGGACCCGACGCAGGACCCGGAGTGGATGAGCCTGTGGCGTGCGCGCCACGAGAAGTGGGCGAAGACGACCATCGCGACGTACAGCGAGGCCGGCCCGAAGATCCACTACGAGGACATCCCCACGCCCGTGCTTGACCCCGAGCCGCGCTGGTACGCCTGAGACGGGAACCACTCAACCGATTTGGAAGTGAAGGGTCGAGCCACATGGACACTGCACAAGCATCCGCTGTCACCACCAAGACCATCACCTTCCGCATCTGGCGGCAGGATGATCCCGCGAAGCCAGGTCACTTCGATGAGTTCAAGGTTCCCTATGTGAAGGGCGCCAACGTCATCTCGTGCCTGATGGAGATCCAGCGCAACCCCGTCACCGTGGAGGGCAAGCGCGTGGCCCCGGTGATCTGGGACGCCGCATGTCTGGAGGAGGTCTGTGGCAGCTGCGCCATGAACATCAACGGCCGCGTGCGCATGGCCTGCTCGGCGCTGATCGACAAGCTGGAGCAGCCGATCACGCTGGAGCCCATGAGCAAGTTCCCCGTGGTGCGTGACCTCACGGTGAACCGCGACCGCATGTTCGACGCGCTCAAGCGCATCAAGGGGTGGGTGCCCATCGACGGCACGCACAACCTGGGGCCGGGCCCGCGCCAGGCGCCCGTGGACCAGTCGGTGATGTACGTGCTGTCCACGTGCATCACCTGCGGAAGCTGCCTGGAGGCGTGCCCCCAGGTGACGCAGGAGAACGACTTCGTCGGCGCTGCGGCCATCAGCCAGGCCCGCCTGTTCAACATGAACCCCACGGGCAAGATGAACTCCGAGGAGCGCGTGCGCTCGCTCATGGGGCCCGGCGGCATCCAGGACTGCGGCAAGGCGCAGAACTGCGTGAAGGTCTGCCCGAAGGAGATTCCGCTCGTCACCTCCATCGCGGTGATGAACCGCGAGGTGACCAAGCTCACCATCAAGGACATCTTCTTCCAGGACGAGGCCCCCAAGGGCCACGGCAGCGGTCCGGGGTAGGGCGCTCGCCAGCGACTTCCCGGTGTTCTCTGGCTTCAAGCGGCCCCGGGCCGGCGTCCATTCGAGACGCCGGGCGGGGCCGTCGCTGTTCGGGTGTCCGTGGAAAACCCTGCGGTGAAGGCAGGCTCATCTTCGCGGACATCCCTGATTATCTGCCGTGCACCCTGTCGGACGATGCAGGTGTACCGGGGTCAAACGGTCTTGCACTCCGTCCTTTTCTGCGCAATGAGGGCCCGGCGCTGACGCCTCTGTTCAGGCTGTCTCCCTCGTCTCCACCGGAGCCTCGATGAAGATCCACGAGTACCAGGGCAAGGAAATCTTCCGGAAGTATGGCGTGCCCACGCCGAAGGGCATCCTCGCCATTTCCGCCAACGACGCGGAGGCCGCCGCGAAGGAGCTCGGCACTTCTGTGGTCGTCGTGAAGGCCCAGATCCACGCGGGTGGCCGCGGCAAGGGCGGCGGCGTGAAGCTGGCCAAGAGCCCCGCGGAAGCCAAGGAGCTGGCCAAGCAGATGCTTGGCATGAAGCTCAAGACCATCCAGACCGGGCCGGAAGGCCAGACGGTCCACAAGGTCTACATCGAAGAAGGTCTCGCCATTGGCCAGGAGCTGTACCTGGGCGTGACGCTGGACCGCGCCACCAGCCGAATCACCTTCATGGCTTCCCGCGAGGGCGGCGTGGAGATTGAAGAGGTGGCGGAGAAGCACCCGGAGAAGATCCTCCGCGAGTCGGTGGACCCGGCCGTGGGCTTCCAGGACTTCCAGGGCCGCAAGCTGGCCTTCGGGCTGGGCCTGACGGGCCCCACGGTGAACAAGTTCACCCAGTTCTGCTCGGCGCTGTACCGGATGTTCATCGACACGGACGCCTCGCTCGTGGAGATCAACCCGCTGGTCATCCTGAAGGATGGCGGCGTGGTGGCGCTCGACGCGAAGGTGACCTTCGACGAGAACGCGCTCTACCGGCACAAGGACCTGCTGGAGTACCGCGACCTGGCCGAAGAGGAGCCCCGTGAGATCCAGGCCAAGGAGTGGGACCTGGCCTACATCGCGCTGGATGGCAACATCGGCTGCATGGTGAACGGCGCCGGCCTGGCGATGGCCACCATGGACACCATCAAGCTGGTGGGCGGCAGCCCGGCCAACTTCCTGGACGTGGGCGGCGGCGCCAACAAGGAGAAGGTCACCGCGGCCTTCAAGCTCATCCTGGCGGACCCGGCCGTTAAGGCGGTGCTGGTCAACATCTTTGGCGGCATCATGAAGTGCGACGTCATCGCCGAGGGCATCATCGCCGCGGCGAAGGAGGTCCAGCTCAAGGTTCCGCTCGTGGTGCGGCTGGAAGGCACCAACGTCGAGAAGGGCAAGGAGCTGCTGAGCAACTCCGGCCTCGCCATCACCCCGGCGGACAACCTGCGTCAGGCGGCGGAGAAGGCCGTCGCTGCGGTGAAGTAATCCCGCGCACTCTTTCCTGAAAGAACGCCATGGCCATCCTCGTCAACGAAAACACGAAGGTCCTCTGCCAGGGCATCACCGGCTCGGCGGGTTCGTTCCACGCGAAGCAGATGCTCGAGTACGGCACGAAGCTCGTTGCCGGTGTGACTCCGGGCAAGGGCGGCACCACGTTCGAAGGCAAGGTCCCCGTGTTCAACACGGTGGCCGAGGCGGTGAAGGCGACGGGCGCGAACACGTCCGTGGTCTTCGTGCCGCCCCCCTTCGCCGCTGACTCCATCATGGAGGCCGCGGACGCGGGCGTGGCCCTCATCATCGTCATCACCGAGGGCATCCCGGTCAACGACATGGTGCGCGCCAAGCGCTACCTGCAGGGCAAGCCGGGCATCCGGCTGGTCGGCCCCAACTGTCCGGGCGTCATCACGCCGGGCGCGCTGTGCAAGATCGGCATCATGCCGGGCCACATCCACAAGCCGGGCCGCATCGGCGTGGTGTCCCGCTCCGGCACGCTGACCTACGAGGCCGTGCACCAGCTCACCCAGCTGGGCCTGGGCCAGTCCACCGCCGTGGGCATCGGCGGTGACCCGGTCAACGGCACGGACTTCGTGGACGTGCTGAAGCTCTTCAACGCGGACCCGGACACCGACGCCGTCATCATGATTGGCGAAATCGGCGGTGACGCCGAGGAGCGCGGCGCCGAGTACGTGGCGCGCGAGTTCACCAAGCCCATCGCCGGGTTCATCGCGGGCCAGTCCGCGCCCCCGGGCAAGCGCATGGGCCACGCTGGCGCCATCATCTCCGGCGGCAAGGGCACGGCGACCGAGAAGATCAAGGCCATGGAGGCCGCGGGCATCCTGATGGCCGCCAGCCCCGCCGAGCTGGGCACCACCCTTCAGGAGGCCCTCAAGCGGGGCGCTCCGAAGAAGCGCTAAACCCCAACGGAAACACGACAAGGAGCCAGTCACATGGCTATCGAGCGTACGCTGTCCATCATCAAGCCGGACGGCCTGGAGAAGGGCGTCATCGGGAAGATCATCAGCCGCTTCGAGGAGAAGGGGCTGAAGCCGGTCGCCATCCGCCTGCAGCACCTGTCCCAGGCGCAGGCCGAGGGCTTCTACGCGGTCCACAAGGCCCGGCCCTTCTTCAAGGACCTGGTGCAGTTCATGATCTCCGGCCCGGTGGTCCTGATGGTGCTGGAAGGTGAGAACGCGGTCCTGGCCAACCGGGACATCATGGGCGCCACCAACCCCGCGCAGGCGGCCGAGGGCACCATCCGCAAGGACTTCGCCACCAGCATCGACAAGAACACGGTGCACGGCTCCGACAGCCTGGAGAACGCGAAGATCGAGATCGCGTACTTCTTCCGGGAGACGGAGATCCACTCCTACCCGTACCAGAAGTAGCCGGCCGGCCCTCTATGGGGCCGCCGTTCCAGGCCCGGTGTCCGCGCTCCCAGAAGGCGCGGGCCCGGGCCGCTGTTCTTCCAGGAGACACTACCGGGTAGTGTCCACGAAGCGGGCAGGGGAGCATGGGCTCCTTTGACTTGCCGTGCCCAGGTGTGGGAAGGGACGCCCCTGGGCCCACCGTTAAGCGCAACGACGATGTCAGAGACCTCCGCCACCTCCCTGCCAGTCACCGAGCCTTTGCCGGCTCCCGCGCCCGCCAAGCTGGTGGACGTGGCCAGCCTGTCGTTGGAGGCGCTGTCGCGCTTCGTCACCGAGGAACTGGGTGAGCGCGCCTTCCGTGCCCCGCAGATCTACCGCTGGCTGCACCAGCGCGGCGCCACCTCGTTCGACGAGATGACGGACCTCTCCAAGGTCCTGCGCGAGAAGCTCAGGGCGCGCGCGGAGATCGTCCCCCTGGTGAAGGACTGCGAGCTGCGCAGCATCGACGGCACCATCAAGTACCGGTGGAAGACGCGGGACGGGCGCTACATCGAATCCGTCTACATGCCCACCGAGGACCGCAGGACGTTGTGCGTGTCCACGCAGGTGGGCTGCGCCATGGCCTGCGGCTTCTGCATGACGGGCACCATGGGGCTCAAGCGCAACCTGACCCCCAGCGAGATTGTGGCCCAGGTCCACGCGGTGAACCGCGAGGTCCGCAAGAACGAGGGGCACGAGACGCTCCGCCCGCTCTCCAACCTGGTGTTCATGGGGATGGGGGAGCCGCTCCACAACTTCGAAAACCTCAAGACGGCGCTCTCCATCCTCCAGTCCGAGGACGGGCCGAACTTCAGCCACCGGCACATCACCGTCTCCACCGTGGGGCTGGTGCCGATGATTGAGCGTTTCGGCAAGGAGACGGACGTCAAGCTGGCCATCTCCCTCAACGCCAGCACGGACGAGCAGCGCAGCAAGACGATGCCCGTCAACCGCAAGTGGAACATCGCGGCCTTGCTGGACGCCTGCCGGAAGTTCCCGCTGCGTCAGGGCCGCCGCATCACCTTCGAGTACGTCCTCATCAAGGGCTTCAACGACGCGGACGAGGACGCGCACCGGCTCATCGAGCTGCTCAAGGGCATCCCGGTGAAGGTGAACCTGATCCCCTACAACGAGAATCCCGGCCTGGGGTTCCACACCACCGGCGAGGAGCGGGCGGAGGAGTTCCGCGCCATCCTCGCGGACGGCCACGTCGCCGCCTACATCCGCAGGAACCGGGGCCGGGACATCGCCGGCGCCTGCGGGCAGCTCGCCAATCGCGGCGAGACACAAGCCGGGGCCGATAGTACGACATAAGTTCCCGAACTTCCTTGACAATCCAACGGGAGCGGCGTTAAGAGCGCCACCCCTTTCCTAAGACGTTTCCTGTTTGTTGGAGAGCATTCAATGGCCGTTGTCCTCCGTCTTGCCCGCGCGGGCGTCAAGAAGAAGCCGTACTACCACGTGGTCGCCACCGATTCCCGCAACCCCCGGGACGGCAAGTTCATCGAGGCCGTGGGCGCGTACGATCCGAACCAGGAGCCGCCGAAGGTGGAGTTCAACGAGGAGCGCCTCAACTACTGGCTGAAGACTGGCGCGACGCCGTCTGAGACCGTTGCGGACCTGATCAAGGTCGCCGGTAAGGCCAAGCCCGCTCCCGCGGTCTGAGCCACGCCCGAGTGGACGTGGAGCAGCTTCTCAACTATCTGGCGCGGGCCCTGGTCGATCATCCTGACCAGGTCAGCCTGCGCATTTCCGAGGCGGAAGGGGCCCGGCTCTTCGAGCTGAAGGTCTCCGCCGAGGACGTCGGCAAGGTCATCGGCCGTGACGGGCGCACCGTGAATGCCCTCCGGACGCTGCTCAATGCCGCCGCACAGAAGTCCGGGCAGAAGGTCCGCCTGGAGATTCTCGACGACCGGCGCAATGCAGCAGGCGCTCCGGTCGCGCCGGACTCCGCGCAGTGACGGCCACCAGTCCCTATCTGGAGTTGGGATACGTCGCGCGTGCTCACGGGCTGCGTGGCGAGGTCGCCATTCGCGCATTGGATCCGGCGTCGGAGACGCTCGACACCGTCGATCGCATCTGGGTGCGGACGCGCGCCGGTGTGGAGCGGGAAATGCGGCTGGAGGCGCTCCGGCCCACGCCCAAGGAGGACATCGTGGTCCTCGAAGGCGTGGAGTCGCGGAACGACGCGGAGGCGCTCGTGGGCGCCAAGGTGTTCGTCTTCCGCGAAGATCTGGAGCCACCCGCGGAGGGCGAGTTCTTCCAGGGTGACCTGGTGGGGCTTGAGGCCGTGGACGCCAACGGGAACGCGCTGGGCCGGGTGGAGGAGATCTGGACCACCGGCGAGGTGCCCAACCTGGTCATTCGCGCTTCCGGGCGCGAGGAGCTGGTGGTTCCCTTCGCCGACGAGTTCGTCCCCACCGTGGACCTCGAGGCGCGGCGCATCGTCATCCATCCGCCCGAGTACGTGGAGGCGGGACGCAAGGGCGCCGAGTCAGGTGGAGGCCCGGAGGACGCGGAATGAGCCCACCGTATCCGGTGGAGATCCTCACGTTGTTCCCCGGCATGGTGACCGGTTACCTGGGGGCCAGCATCCTCGGGAAGGCTCAGGAGAAGGGCCTGCTGGCCACCACCATCACGGATATCCGCGAGTACGCCGAGGGCAAGCACCGCGTCACCGACGACGCGCCCTACGGCGGCGGCGCCGGCATGGTGATGAAGCCGGAGCCGCTGGTCGCCGCGATTGAGGCGGCCAAAGCGCGGCATCCGGGCGCGCGGGTGCTGCTCATGAGCCCCCGAGGGCCCACCTTCACCCAGGCCACCGCGCGTGAGCTGGTCCGTCACGAGGCGGGCCTCATCCTGGTCTGCGGCCGCTACGAGGGCGTGGACGAGCGGGTGATGGCGCACCTCGACGGGGAGCTGTCCCTGGGGGACTTCGTTCTCACTGGCGGCGAGCTGGCGGCCATGACGGTGGTGGACGCGGTGGCGCGGCTGGTGCCCGGGGTGCTGGGCAACGTGGATTCGTCCGTCACGGAGAGCTTCGAGGAAGGCCTGCTGGAGCATCCCCAGTACACCCGCCCGCCTGTCTTCCGGGGCGTCGAGGTGCCGGCCGCCCTGCAGTCCGGCGACCATGCCCGGATTGCCCGCTGGCGGCGCTGGAAGTCGTTGGTGCTCACCCATGAGCGCCGCCCGGACCTGTATGCCCGCGTGGTGCTGTCGAAGGCCGACCAGAAACTTCTGGCCCGTCGGGAGGAAGAGCTGTAACCCTGAGCGTTGCTAGCGAGTTGGATCATCAGGGCTTGTCCGACACCGCTCTCTCTGTTAGTACGGCCCGCTCTTCACGCGACCATCGCGTCAGTTCAAGTTTTCCGGAGTTTGTCATGCGCAACGCCGCCATTCAGCACATCGAGGCCAAGTTCCTGCGCCAGGACGTCACCGTGTTCAATACCGGTGATTCCGTGCGCGTCCACTGGAAGGTCAAGGAGGGCGAGAAGGAGCGCGTGCAGGCGTTCGAGGGCATCGTCATCCGGAAGACCAAGGGCAATCACCGCGCTACCTTCACGGTGCGGAAGCTCTCCTTCGGCGTCGGCGTGGAGCGCGTGTTCCCGCTGCACAGCCCCCGCTACGAGAAGATCGAGGTCCTGTCGCGCGGTGACGTGAACCGCAAGCGCCTGTTCTACCTCCGTGACCTCAAGGGCAAGGCGGCGCGCGTCGACGTCATCGAAGAGCCGAAGCCGTCCAAGAAGGCCGCTTCGGCCTCCTGAGCGCTTCCAGCGCCTGAGCAGTGAAAAGGAGCGTCCGATCCCGGACGCTCCTTTTTTCATTCGCGCTAACATGCGCGAGCCATGCAATTCGCCGAAGTCGCCGTCCAGAACGTCCGCGGTTTCTCCCCCGCGGGGCGCTTTGCCCTGAAGGCGGGATACCTCGTCCTCAAACCGCCCTCGGCGGAGTCGAGCCCCCTGGCAGGCCTCTCCCTCGCGCTGCTCTTCGCGGATGGGCGCGGCACTGACGCCAGCTTCATCGCCACCGGTGCGAAGTCGGGCAAGGCGGCCCTGACGTTCGTCGGTGTGGATGGGGTGACGTACCGCGTGCTGCGTGACCTCGGCGGCTCCGGAACGTTGCACCGGATGAATCCCACGACGCAGCAGCCGGAGCTCGTCTCGTCGGACGCGTCGGAGATCAGCCAGTTCCTTCGCGGACAGGCGGGACTTCCACCGAAGACCACGTTCGAGCAGGTGTACTGCCTTCAGTCCGCGCAGCTTCCCTCACGACGCCCGAGGAAGTCCGCTGCCGCCGCGGCGAAGGTGGACCCCAAGACGTCCGGCAGGTACCCATCATTGGCGTCTGCCTCCACGGTGCTGCCCGCGGAGGACATCCCCGCCGCCGAGGCGAAGTTGCGCGCGCTGGAGCAGGAACTGGCTGCCTCCACGGAGGTGGACAGCCTTCAGTTCAAGGCGGACGGCGTGGCGTCCCAGATCTTCGACGCCGAGCAGCGGCTGAAGGGCACCGAGGGGCTCAAGGTGGCCATTGCCGAGGCCGAGGCCGCCTGGCGCGCGGCGCCGACACCCGAGTCCCTGGGGCTGCCTCAGGACATCGTGAACCGCCTGAAGCGCCACCCCAAGGTGATTGCCCGTCGTGACGAGGCCCTGGCGCGCCTCAACGCGGACCGGGAGAACGAGGTGGAGGCGCGTCCCGCGTCGGTGCCGCCCCTGACGCAGAACATGGGGTTCTGGGCCGGCCTGGGCGCGGGAGTTCTGTTCCTGGCGCTGGCCGTGGGCCTGGGCTTTGGAGTGGACCGGACCTTCCGCTACCTGGCGCTGCTGGACATCCCGGCCTTCGGTGTCGCCGCCTTCCTGGCGCTTCGCTACGTGGATGACCTGCAGAAGGCCACGCGGCATGGCAGCAAGGAGAACCGCTTCGACATCCGGGAGAAGAAGATCCTCGAGGAGTACGAGGCGGAAGCCGCGCCGCTGCGCATGGCGCAGAAGGCACTCGACGTGGAAGAGCTGGATGGCATCGCCCCGGCCCTGGAGCGCAAGGAGCTGCTAGCCGCGCGGGTGGCCGAACTGCAGGACCAACTGCACACCATGGAGTCGGATCCGGACTACCTCGCGGCGGCCGCCCAGGTTCAGTCGCTGAAGGCAGAGGCGGAAGCGCTCAACGACGAGCTGACGCAGAAGGGCACCTACGTGCGCGACGTGCGCGAGGTGGAGCGTGAGATGGGCCGGCTGAAGGAGTCCATCGCACTGGCCAAGGCGCCTCCGCCGCCGACCGCGCCGGGCCCGGATGGCTCCGTGCCTGTGGAGACGCTGGAGGATCCGTCGCCCATGCTGCTTTCCCAGGCGGCGGACGTGTTCACCACGGACATCCTGTCCGTGCAGGCGATGCTGAAGGAGCGCTGCGTCCAGTACCTCACCGCGCTCACGGACCGGCGGTACCAGGGCATCGAGTGGGACCGCGAGGGCAAGGCCTTCGCCCTGGCCTCGGGCCGGCGGGTGCCGGTGGGCGAGCTCCCCGCGAAGGACCTGGACCTGTACTACCTGGCCCTGCGGATGACGGTGGTGGAGAAGGCGAGCGCCCGCGTGAAGCGTCCCTTTCTGCTGGAGGACGTCTTCACGGGGATGGAGGAGGTGAAGCTGCCCCTCATCGCCCGCATGCTGAAGCACCTGGGGACGCTGACGCAGGTGCTGCACGTCACCTCGCACCCGGGCTTCGCGCAGATGTCGGACGGCCCCGTTAACGTCTGAGGCGACGTGGCGGGTTGCCTCCAGGGGGAGGTCCGCAGGGGGAGGGGTGGATGCGACGAGCGGCGCCGGCTGAGCGGCGGGAGTACGGGAATGCTGGGGAGGAGGCGGCGGTGCGCTTCCTGGAGGCGCAGGGGTGGCGGGTGCGGGATCGCAACTGGACCTGTCGCTTCGGGGAGCTGGACGTGGTCGCCGAACGTGATGACCTGGTGTGCTTCGTGGAAGTGCGGATGCGCTCCACGGCCACCTGGGGTGACCCCTCCCACAGCGTGTCTTTCGCCAAGCAGCGCAGGGTGGTGAAGGCGGCGCTTCGGTACCTGTTCGCGCATGACTTGCGTGGACGGATGCTCCGTTTCGACGTGATTTCGGTGGTGGGGCGCGGGGAGCGCGCCACCGTGGAGCACATCCCTGGCGCCTTCGACGCGGGGATGTGAGAGGACGACGCCATGGCTGGAACGCTCTATCTGGTGGCGACGCCCATCGGGAACCTGGGGGACATCACGTCGCGCGCGTTGGAGACCCTGCGCGCGGTGCGCTTCATCGCGTGTGAGGACACGCGGCACTCGCGGGTGCTGCTCGACCACTTTGGCATTGGCGGGAAGGACCTGGTGAGCCTGCCTGCCTTCGCGGAAGGGCAGCGAGCCGGACGCATCCTGGACCGGATTGGGGAAGGGGAGGACTGTGCGCTGGTGACTGACGCGGGCAGCCCCGCCATCAGTGACCCGGGCGAGAAGCTGGTGGCCGAGGCGCTGGAGCGCGGATTGACGGTGGTGCCGGTACCAGGCCCCACGGCTCTGGTCGCCGCGCTGAGCGCCTCTGGATTGCCCACGGGGCGCTTCCACTTTCTGGGCTTCCTCCCGCGCAAGGGCGCCGAGCGCCGGGCGATGCTGGAGGAAGTGGCGCAGCTGTCCGCCACCCTGGTGCTCTATGAGTCCCCACGCCGCCTGTCGGAGACGTTGCCGGACCTGCTCGACGCCTGGGGCGACCGGCGCGCGTGCGTGGCGCGGGAGTTGACGAAGCTGCACGAGGAGTTCGCCCGGGGCACCTTGTCCGAACTGGCCGCGCGCTACGCGGTGGAGGAGCCTCGCGGCGAGGTGGTGGTGCTGGTGGAGGGCCGCACCGGCGAGACGCGCTGGTCCGAGGAGGAATTGCGCCGGGCTCTGGAGGAGGGGCTGTCGCGCGGCGAGAAGCTCAAGGCGCTGAGCACCGAGCTGGCCCGCCGCGCGGGCTGGGCCGGTCAGGACGTCTATCGACTGGGGCTCTCGCTGAAGCGCTGAGTCCCCAGGTGGGCGCCGTCATCGGCGCCCACCGGGCCACGCTAGAAGCTGAACGTGGCGCTCAGGTCGAAGCGGAACGTGGTGCTCTCCACCGCGAGGAAGCGGCGAGACACCAGGTCGTAGCGCCAGTCGAAGTTGGGGTTGAGGTCGGGCGAGCCGGGCTGTGTGTCCACGCCGCCGTCGTTGTTCGCGTCACGCCCCGGATCCTCGGCGGTGAGGGCGTGGTTGGTGTTGTAGAGGAACATGCCGGACGCGCGAATCTGGAAGGCCTGCGACGCGTTCGCCGTGACGCCCAGCATGCCACCCACCTGGAAGTAGTCCTCGGAGGTGAGCAGCTTGCGCAGGGCGGCGCTCAGCTCGTTGTAGTAGCGGCCACTGCCCACGTAGTTGCCGATACCCCGGACGTCCAGGGCGAAGCGCTGCGACTTCGCCGGCCGGTTGAAGGGCACCAGCTCCACGCCGAAGAGCATGCCCGCGGTGTGAGGGGCGTTGATGCCCGTCTCCTTGCGGTTCCACGGGCCCGTGAAGCAGTTGTCCGGGGCGCCCAGGTTCTCCGGGTTGGAGTCCTTCTGGACGCAATTGGAGTAGGCGCCCGGACCGCGCACGGGGATGGTGTAGTGCGCCTTGAAGTACGGCTCGGCCGCGCCGATGCGGCGCGAGAAGGCCGTGTAGAGCTGGTACTTGTGGATGCGGTCGCCAATGTTGCCGCGGCTGTCCGAGTTGGTGGTGTCCGCGGCCGCGTCACGCAGCTTCGCGGTGGGGGCCTCGTACTCCAGGCCGACAATCCAGGTGGGCTTCGTCTCGTCCTTCTCCTGGTTGAAGAAGGCGTAGGCCAGGCCGAAGCGCATGTTGCCCAGGCCGCCGCGGAAGCTCTCCTGCGGTACGTCGAACAGGGCACTGCCCGGTGCCGAGCCATCCAGACAGCCCGGGATGACGGAGCCGTTGGCGTTCAGGCAGTTGTTGGTGATGGTGGACGTCTCGGGAGACGAGTTGGACGTGAAGTCCCAACGCTCGTTCTGCGAGAAGACGACGGGCAGGGCGAAGGAGAACTCCAGGTCCCTGTAGAGGCCGACGGACAGCTCCAGGTTGAGCCGGGCGTCCACGCCTTTGTACCAGAGCTCCGACGCATCCCGGCGGCCCGCCGGTTGCCCGGCGGGGGCCAACTGCTCGCGGATGATCTTCGCGCGGTTCTGTGTGCGCTCGAAGCCGACGTCGATGAAGAGGTCGAACGGGTCGTCCTCCTCGAGCGACGACGCAATCCGGGTGATGTCCGCCGCGGTGGCGGCGAACGGCGCGCCCAGCGTCAGCGCGGCAAGTACGACGCGAAGCCTGTGCATCCGACCTCCGACGGCAAATCTCCCTGGCCTACCGGCAAGCCCGGGGGGCTTCCAGCTAGCCGTGCCGTCGAAGGAGTGTCAAGAAACGGGTGGCTTTTACTTGCCGGCGACCACGGACGCGCTCAGCAACCCATCCATCCGGCGCACCTCCGCCTCGAAACCCGACCGGTGCTGCGCGGCCAGTGAGCGGCGGTAGGTCTTGTGCTGGTCGTAGGGGTCCAGCACCCGGTCATCCTGCGTCATGAGCTGGTAGTGGAGGTGGGGGGCGAAGCTGCGGCCCGTGTTGCCGCTCTTGGCGATGACCTGCCCCACGGAGAACCGGGTGCCCGGCTTGACGCTCTTGTCCACCTCGTCCAGGTGGAGGAAGAGCGCGCGGCGCCCCTTGCCCCCCGACTCCACCAGCTCGATGCAGTTGCCGTTGCTGCTGAAGTTCCAGTTCTTCCGCTTCACCACCCCGTTGAAGGGGGCCTTGATGGGCGTGCCGACCGGGGTGCGGAAGTCCACGCCCTTGTGCTTGCGGCCGTCGCGAAGCAGGGACGTCACCTGCTCGTAGTCGTCGATGGGGGAGCGCTCCAGCCTCAGCTCCAGCTCGTCGCCGCCGGGCAGGTAGTACCGGGCATTGGGCTCGCCGTTGGCCTGGTAGCGGTACGCGCTCAGCGTCTTGCCCAGCTTGGCGCTGGTGAAGCGCACCGCGTGCACCAGGGGCTCCTCGTTGGTGCGGCGCTGGTAGAGCACCTCCAGCGTGTCACCGCGGAGAATCTCCCCGGGCACGGAGACCCACCACACCAGGGTGCGCGTCACCACCTGCGCCAGCGCCGGACCCACGTCCGAGCCAGCGGCGTTGACGAGCGCGGTCTCCAGGGGGCCGCTGATGCTCACCGAGACGCGCTCCAGGCCCGCGGCCTTCACCGGGTCCGTGGCCACGGGCGCCGGCGCGGGCGCCGCGGCGACGGCGCCCGCGTCGGGGACTGCGTTGGGCATCTGAGCCGCGGCCTCTTCCGTCGCCTGAACCATCCGCTGCTTCCACCACCACACGCCGCCGGCGGCACCGCCGAGGATGAGTGACACGGCGACCACCGTGCCGAAGGGACTGCGCTTCGGAGGGGCACCGAGTGTGGGAAGGTTCGGCCGCATACAAGCTCCCTGAGTTGGAATGGGTGGGCGGGCCCGGAACCGACGCGCGCGAAGCGGAATTCCGCTTCCTCGCGGTCTATTCGTCCGGACCGTCTTCCTGCCCGTCTGGTGTGGTGTCGCGCAAGCCAAACTCCTTCATCTTCGTCTGGAGTGACTTGCGGCTGATTTGAAGCAACCGAGCGGCCCGGGTGACGTTGCCACCCGTCTCCTCGAGCTTCTTCACGATGAGGTCCCGCTCGAGTTCGGCGGCCTTCATCCGGACGATGTCCTTCAGGCCGACTTCCCCCGTGGGAACGTCGATGGAGGCCACCGCGCTGGCTAGGTTGGCGCTCGCATGGACGCTCGTTCCCTGGCGGACCGGCTCCGGCAGGTCGCGGGCGGTGATGAGAGGCCCGTCCGCGAACAGGAGCACGCGCTCGATGAGGTTCTCCAGCTCGCGGATGTTGCCCGGCCACGCGTAGCCCTGGAGCAGGGCCATGGCGTCGTCGGCGATGCCTTCAATCTTCTTGTTGAGGCGCCGGTTGTACTTCTCCACGAAGTGCCGGGCGAGCATGGGGATGTCGCTGCGGCGCTCGCGCAGGGCGGGCAGGGAGATGGGGACCACCGCCAGGCGGTAGTAGAGGTCCTTGCGGAAGCGGCCGGCTTCAATCTCCGCCTGGAGGTCGCGGTTGGTGGCGGCCACGAGCCGCACGTCCACGCGCGTCGTCTTGATGCCGCCCACGCGTTCGAACTCGCCCTCTTGAATCGCGCGCAGCAGCTTCACCTGCATCTCCACCGGAATCTCGCCGATCTCGTCCAGGAAGAGCGTGCCCTCGTCGGCCAGCTCGAAGCGGCCGGGCTTGGACGTGACGGCGCCGGTGAAGGCCCCACGCTCGTAGCCGAAGAGCTCGCTCTCCAGCAGTGTGTGGGGAATGGCGGCGCAGTTGATCTTGATGAACGGCTTGTCGCGGCGGCTGGAGGCGCCGTGCAGCGCGGTGGCGATGAGCTCCTTGCCGGTGCCGCTCTCCCCGGTGATGAGCACCGTGGACGGCGTGTCCGCCACCTTGTCGATGATCTTGTAGACCTCTTGGATCGTCGACGAGTCGCCGATGATGGCCGCGCGCGCCTTCACGTCCGGGCGCACGGAGCGGCGGGCGCTCTCGTTCGTCTTCGCGGCCTTGGCGACGACGGAGGACAGCTCCGCCTGATCGAAGGGCTTGGTGATGTAGTCGAACGCGCCCGCCTTGATGGCGTCCACGGCGGAGTCCACCGTGCCATGCGCGGTGATGATGATGACGGGGACGTCCGGGTTGGCGGTGCGGATGGTGCCGAGCACCTCCATGCCGCCCACCTTGGGCATCACCAGGTCCGTTACCACGATGTCCGCGCCGTTCTTGTGGAACTCGGCGAGCCCTTGCTCGCCGTTCTCCGCCACGGTGACGTCGAAGCCGTCCCGGCGCAGCATCGCGGCGAGCACCTTGCGGAGGTTCGCCTCGTCGTCGATGACCAGGACCTTGGCCATGGTGGAAGTCGTGACCGCGGGCGACCGGAACTAGCGACGTTCCGTGGCGCCGGCGCCCTCCAGGGTGCAGATGGCGTCCGGGTGCTTGATGCGCAGCAGCAGCGCCTCCAGGACGCGGAACGGGTGGTTCATCCGCGACGCGCCCAGGTACGCCGCCACCATGTCCATGGACACCGCGAGGTCCATGTTCTCCCGGCCGGTGGACACCACCACGCCGGAGTCCCCGCGCAGGCGGTTGGACTGGTAGACGCCGTCCGACGCGAGTTGGCGGATGGTCTCAATCTCCAGTACGCCCGTCTTCTCGTAGATGCGGTGCAGCTGCGAGTACAGCCGCGGCGACAGGACGACGGCGTAGGGGCCGAAGTGGCCCTGCTCGTTGAGCTTGCGCGTGGCCTCGACGATGGCCTGGAAACCGCCACCCGGCGACGTCCAGTCACCCAGCGGCACCGTGAGCCGGCCGTTGGCCGTCATCAGGCCTTCGTAGCCCAGGCGCGCGTCACCGTAGAAGATGAGTTCGTCTTCCTGCTGCGCGCACAGCGCGGCGGCGCCGGCGGCGGCCGACACGTCCAGCGGCATGTTGTGCGTGCGCGCAGCCTCGATGTCGCGCCAGTGCAGCAGGAAGTCCTTGTAGATGATGGGGATGGTCTTGAACTTGCGAGCATCGGTGAAGACCATCGCGGTCTCCTGCTCACCGACGATGTCCACGGCGCCGGGGGAAACGCCCTGGAACTCGTCGTAGGGAACCGTCTGCACCCCGGCGCCCAGCGGCCCGTAGATGTCCAGGATGCGCCGACCCACCAGCGAACGCCGGGCGACCTGGATGACAGTCTCGTTCAGACGCGCCCACTCCTCTTCGCGGAGCGGGTTCTCGGCATGTCCAAGGAAGTCAGGCATGAAATGTGGCTCCAGAGGCATCGACTAGAGAAGGAAGAAGAAAGCTTCAGCGACCGCTGCCGGAACCACTGCCACCCCGGCGCAGTGAACCCACGGTGAGCGGGTGCGACTCCACGGCGGGCGGCGGCGCGGGCAGGCCGTACAGCAGCCGCTGGGGCGGCAGGGACGTTGGCGGCTCGGAGGGGAGCCGGCCGTTGCGGCCGTTGACGGAGAAAGCCGGGCCGTCCGGTGTGGGCACATGGACGGTGGCAGGGGCG
>NZ_VHLC01000102.1:0-32723 GCF_006547355.1 Myxococcus sp. AB036A
GTCCCGCGCCACCACCCAGAAGGTGACGCGCTGGGGCGTGGCGGGGGTGTCGTACGCCGACGTCGGGTCACCCGGCCGGCCTTCCACGGGCTCCTGGGAGCGGAACTCCTTCACCTCGCCGTCGCCGGTGGCGAACCAGCTGAAGAAGACCTGCTCGGGGCGCGGGCCTTCGTCCGTCTCTTCGATTTCGACGCTGCCCTCGGCCAGCACCGGCGTGAAGGTCACCTCGCGCGACACGGGCAGCGGGCCGGTGAGCGGCGCGCCGTCCCACAGGACGTCCGACACCACCGGGTTCTGGTTGGGCGTGGTGGTGGCCCGCAACGTCACCCGGCGCACGCCTCGCTCCGTGCCTTCCGGTGTGCCGCTGCCGTCCGTGGCCTCGTAACCGATGAAGAGCGGAATGCCCCGGGCCAGCGCCTCGCGCAGCGCCGGGTCCTCGGGGTCCAGCGTTCCACCGCCACCCGGGTTGCCCGCGGTCAGTGCCTCCAGCAACACCGCCTGCACGTTCGGGTCCGAAAGCGACAGCTCGCCGTCCGGCAACGGCACGCTGTCGTCCCCCGGGCACCGCCCGTCATAGGGATTGCCAGTGAAGCGGCACAGCGCGTAGCGGACGGTGATGGGGCGCGCGTCCGGCGTCACCGCCAGCGCGTTGAACGTCATGGGCCCGGGCAGCGTGGAGGCGTCCGGGTCCACCACCAGCTCGGCGGGCTCCGCCTGGATGGCCAGCACGCGCACGCGCCGGATTTCGCTCTGAAGCTCGAAGTCGGGCCCGCAACCGGCGAGCAGCACCACCACGAGAGCGGGGAGGATGGAACGCATGCTCAGAAGCTCCCCCGGGCGCCGATGATGGGAAGGATGGGCAGTCCTTCGAAGTAAGCGCTTTGGGTGTAGTTGTAGTTGTAGGCGATGCCTTCCACCGCCGGGTTGTTGTAGGCGTTCGTGAGGTCCAGGTAGACGTTGAGCGCCCACTTCTCGAAGGCGAAGTTCTTGTCCACGCGGATGTCCAGCTGGTTGAAGGACGGCAGCCGGCGCGAGTTCACCGCCGCGTAGAGCGGGATGAAGACGTCCGACCCGTCGTCGCGCACCGAGCCCACCACCGGCGTCGTGGGATTGCCCGAAGCGAAGCGCATGCGCGCGCCCACCTCCCAGCCCGCCGGCAGCTTGTAGGACGCAATCGCTGTCAGCACGTGCGTCTGGTCATTGTCGAAGAGGCGCCAGCCCACGCCCGGCGCGTCCTGGCGCTCGCTGCGGCTGAGCGTGTAGGAGACCCAGCCGAAGAGCCGGTCCGTCAGCGCGCGGCGCACCAGCACCTCCAGGCCATAGATGCGTCCCACGCCGCCGTTGCTCAACCGCTCGGGCACCCGCTGGCCGTTGCGCACCACCGTGGCGTTGGAGCGGACGATGAGCCCGTCCAGGTCGTTGTAGAAGACCTCGCCGCCCACGAACCACTCCGGCCGCGCCTGCCACTCCGCGCCCACGCTGTACTGGAGCGACCGCTTCGCGCGCAGGTCCGGGTTGCCGAAGGCCACGCTCGGCTCATCCTGCACGGGTGGCCCGTGATAGACGCCCGCGCCGCCCTTGAGCGTCAGCGTGTCCGTCAGGCCGTAGCGGACCGCCAGACGCGGGTTGAAGGTGCGGCGGGCCTGGGTCTGGTCGGTGAAGACGTAGCTCTCCGCGCGCAGGCCCGGCACCAGCAGCAGGCGCGGCACGGGACTCCAGCGCGCCTCCACCCAGGTGGAGGGGAAGTACTGGAGGAAGTCGCCGTCCGCGGTGAGCACGTCATCGGTGACGGTGGGCGTCGGCGGCTCGCCCTCGCGGGAGAGGCCCTGGATGCGCGCGGTGACGCGGGCGAAGTTGCTCACCACGTCGATGCCGCCCGCCAGCGTGAGCGCCTCCCCGAAGGCGTACTCCGCGGTGGAGCGCAGGTTCAGGTCCGTGGAGGCGATGCGCAGGCCGCGGTCGCCGATGCCGAACTGGACCAGCGTGTTGCCCACCAGGCCGTGCGTGTCCAGGGTGAGCGCGTCCGCGCGGTACTGGTGCCGCAGGCGCAGTTGGTTGAAGCCGGTGGTGACGTTCAACCCACCAGTGACGGTGGGGTCGTCATCCGCGGGCCGGTCGAAGACGAGCCCCAGCCTGTCCCTGGAGGTGAGTCCCTGCAGCGTGAAGGTGTGGCGCGACTTCGGCTTCCACACCAGCTTGAGCTGCGCGTCGTAGTAACGCGGCGCCACCTGGAGGCTGGGGCCGTTGTCGCCCTGTGGCACCAGGCCCAGCACCAGGTCGATGTACGAACGCCGTCCCGCCACCGCGAAGCTCAGCGTGTCGGTGATGGGCCCCTCCACCACCGCGTTGGATTCGATGAGGCTGACGCCCACGGTGGCGTGCAGCCGGTCCGTGCGCGGCTCGCGGCTGCGCACGTTGATGACGCCGCCGGTGATGTCTCCGTAGTACGCGGAGAAGTTGCCGGGCAGGTAGTCCACCGCCTCCAGCAGCTCCGAGTTGTAGACGGAGGTGAGGCCTCCGAAGTGGTAGAGCAGCGGAATCCGCTGGCCGTCGAGGAAGACGCCGGACTCCTGCGGGCCCGTGCCGCGGATGACGAGCTGGCCACCGTTGAAGGCGGGGCGCGCCACGCCGGGAAGGTTCTGCACCACCTTCAGCGTGTCACCCTGGGTGCCGGGGACGCGCTGCACCTCGGCCAGTTGGAGCGTGGTCTGCGTCACTTCCTTGCGCTCGCGCTCGCTGCGCACCACCGTCTCGAACGCGCCGAAGATGCGCTTGCGCACGTAGTACGTGGCGCGCGTCTCCTGGCCTTCCGTGAAGGTCTCCTCGGTGCGGAAGCGCTCGTAGCCGCTCTGCACCACCAGCACCTCGTACGTGCCCAGCGGGATGCCGCGGAAGGAGAAGCGGCCTTCCTCGTCGGTGACGGTGGAGCGCTCCAGCGCGGGCAGCACCACCTCCGCGCCCAGGAGCGCGTCCCGCGTGCCCCGCTCCAGCGCCCGGCCGCTGAAGTTCACGGGAGCCTCGGGCTCCACGGCTGCGGCGTCCTCCGCTTCCGGCGGCGGCGGTGGACGGAAGACGAACTGGTAGGCGTATTCGATGCGCACCGGCGCGGGGACATCGTCCACCTCGGCGGGCTCGAACTGGAACTGGCGGACCGCCTCCACGGCGGCCTCGTCGAAGCCGTGGCCGGCGGGCTGGGACACCTCGACGTTGGAGACGGCGCCCGTCTCCGAGATGTCGACCCACATCACCACCGTGCCCTCGAGCTGCTGGGCAGCGGCGTCCGGTGGATAGATTGCCTCCACTTGGCGCACCAGCGCGGGGGGCTTCGTCAGCACGCCCTGGGGCGCGCCGGCGTCGGCATCCGTGACGCCCGCGTCCTGCTGAGCGGCGGCGCCAGTGGCGGCGAGGAGGCAGAGGACGGCGAGAAGGATTTTCATGAGGGGCGCGGGACTCCCGCGCCCCTCCTAGTGCGGCGCCTACTTCGGCGCGAGCACGATTTCGATGCGGCGGTTCAGACTGCGATTCTCCGCCGAATCGTTGGCCGCGATGGGCTGGTACTGCCCGTAGCCCGCAGCGGAGAGGAACGTCGGGTCCACACCAGCGTTCTGGAGTGAACGGACCACCGCCATGGCGCGCGCCAGGCTCAGCTCCCAGTTGGACGGGAACTGACCGCCGCCAGTCGGGACGTCGTCCGTGTGGCCTTCCACGCGGATGATCTTCCCCTGCACCGTCTTGAGCGCATCGGCGATCTTCTTCAGCGCCTCCTCGCCTTCCTTGCCGACCCGGGCGGAGCCGGAGGCAAAGAGAATCTTGTCCTTGAGCTGGACGGTCATCTTGCCCTTGAGCTCGGACAGCTCAATCTTGCCGTCGGAAATCTCCTGCTTGAGGCTCTGGGCCAGGTTCTCGTACTCGGAGCTGCGCTTCTCCAGCTCCTCCTTCGCCTGGGCCAGCTTCTTCGTGTTGCGCGCCAGCTCGTCGTTGAGGGCGGCCAGCTGAGAGTTCTTCTCCTCCAGCGCGCGGCGCTCCGCGGCGCCCGCGGTGAGACGGGACTCAGCGGTGCCCAGGCGGGTGTTCAGCGCCTCCCGCTCCTGCTCCAGCTCGGCGATCTTCTCTTCCAGCGCCTTCACCTTGGCTTCGGCGGCCTCGCGAGCACCCTTCTCGTCGTTGAGGCCCTTGGCGAAGTTCTCCGCCTCGAGCGCCTTGGCGTCGAACTTCCCCTGCGAAACGCAGCCCGTGGTGGAGAGCGCGACGAGTGCAGCCAGAACCAGCGGTTTCCGCATATGTACGTGTCCTCCTGACACCTGTGAATGAAGCGCCAGCCTATCGCTGGTGGTGCTCTGGGTCAGGAAGAACCTCGCACATATTTTGAGCTGAAACGAATGAATGGCTGACGGGCAGCCCAGTGTGTCAGTCAGCGCGGAAAAATAGGATGAGAGTCAAGCCAGACGGAGAAGAGTGCGTCCGCGAAGTGCTTGCCGGGGATGAAGACGCCACCGGAGGCATCTCCTCCGACTTCGAGCCCGACGCCCGGGGTGTAGGTGATGACGAGGTCCTCGCCCTTCTGCACGTCCTTCAGCGACGCGAGCATGATGCTCAGGTGGTTCGCCAGCGGCCCCCGACGCAGGGCGGGGCTGTGCTCCAACCCGTCCCGGAAGCTGCCCACGAGTTGGTCCCGGGAGATGTTGCGCAGGAAGTGGAAGTGGAGCCGCTTCACGGAGTTGGAGTTGATGGCCTCGTCCGTGGAGCGTGGCCGGTCCTCCATGTAGAGGCTCCAGACGTAGACCTTGAAGAAGAGTTGCTTGTGCAGCTCCATGTGGGCGAGTTCGACGGTGCGCCCCTTGAGGTTCAGCGACACCGGCATGTGCACGCCGCCGACCTGCTTCTGTCCCGCCTGCGCGGCGCCCGCGACGAGCAGCATGCCCGCCACGAGACACCGCAGATTCCCACCCCACGCTTGAGTTCGCATGCGCCCGACCCCCGACCCCAGACCCCACTGAATCCGACAGGACATACGCTGCACACGCTCCCGGGCACCGCCAACGCCCGGAAGGGCAACGCTGTACGGCAGTGGACGGCGACAGGTCCTGGAGGATCAACGTCGGGCAATCAACCGCGGCGCTTCAGCGGATGGAGAGCTCCTGGAAGTGGATGCCTTCCAGCCTCAGCCGGCGCACCGCCTCCATGAAACGCTCGGTCCCCACAAGCACCGTCGCGTAGTTGCCCAGGCGGAACACGTCACGGTCCATGGGGAGAGAGGCGCCATCGAGGATGGGCTCGTCTGGCAACTGGAGCCCACGCCGGCCACAGGTCGCGCACGCCAGCGGGAGGTCGGGAGGAAGACACTGCGGGTGCAGCAGACCACCCGGTTCGAGCTGGAGTTCCAACATCTCCGGTGGGTGCTTCTGTCGGAACCGCAGCTCCGCTCGAACCCCCATGAGCCCGCGCACGCCTTCCGCCTGGAGCTGCTCCATCGTGTCCCGGCGCAGCAGCAGCAAGTAGCGCCCCTGCCAGCTCAGTGGCCCCAGGTCCCCCTGCGCCGTGCCCACCAGCGGCCCGAACCGCGTCCCAGGAGGCAACGTCGCGGCCGGTGGCGCCAATGGCCGCACCAGCTCGCGAAGCCGCGCGAACTCGGCGAAGGGCGCTGACCGAGCCTTGAGGAACAGGTCCTGCTCGGGCAGCCCGGACAAGTCCACGGAGGGGTACATGTGCCCTGAGGAACTCCAGGTCGCTCCGCAACCCGGGCACTTCGCCAGACCCGGCAAGCGCCACCTGTGCGCGGCGTTGAAGTCCCCGTGATGACGGGCAGTCGCAACCCGGTCCTCTTGCAGCCAGAAGTAACGGGGCATGCGTCCTCACGTTCCTGGACGAGAATAGTAGGGCCGCAGTGGGCCGCCCAGGAGCTGGAATCGGTAGATGAGTTCCCCGGCGTGCCTGAAAACCTCCTCGGGCGTGGACTCCTCGTTACGGAGGCGGAACTCACGCCACGCTTGGTTCCACGCTCCACCGCGAGCGCCACCCCCGTGAATCCGTTGGTGAAGGTCTCGAGGAATCGGCAGGGTGTAGTCGTGGATCTTGATGCCCTTCCCCTCGAACCACTCCGCCAGGTCCCGGGCCTGCGGGAAGATGTGGTGCTTCTCCCAGCGCCCAGGTGTCAGCTGATGTGAAGGCGGTACGACTCGCGCTGGAGCGCCGCTCCAGTTCGGGAAGACCATGACGGCGCCGCGCGGCAGGTGCTGCCCCCCGCCCCAGTTCCTGCGAGGCCCTCTGCCGGGAGTCGCCGCGGCTGCGGGTGGACGTGCGGGCGGGAAGCGCGCCAGCGCCACGTCACCGGGCAGGTCCTCACAACGATAGAAGCCGCAGGCCTCGCCCAGGCACAGCAGGGAGACACATTGGTCCTCCCGTGGCTCGAAGCACTCCACTTCCGCGTGGTCCCATGCCTGCTGCATGGAAGACCTGACCGCCGTGCCACAGCCCAACAAAGAAGCAGCGAACACCCCAAGCCAGACAAGCTGGCGGAACCGCGGACCGGTCATGACTCCCCCCTGGTCTTCAACGAATACCAGGAGGCAATGACACACACCTCAGACGGCCCCGGTCCGCCGAGGGGGAATGCTGCTCAGCGGCTCACCGCGCCGGGGTGCGCTCCAGCAAGGCGCCGGCCCACGTCAGGCCGCTGCCCACGACGCTCAGCACCACCGCGTCTCCCACGGAGGGGTCGTCCCAGTGCTCGCTCAGGACGCCAGGCGCGCCCGCGGCGCCGGTGTTCCCCCGGGTGTGCACATTGAAGAAGTGCCGCGCGTCCGGCACCTCACACCGCCGCTGCACGGCCTCCAGCATGCGCAGGTTGGCCTGATGCCCAATGAAGGAGACCGCCCCCGCGCCCTTGTCCGGGTGACGCTCCATGAAGCGCGTGCGCAGGGCCTGGAACGTCTCCCCCGCGCGGCGGATGGCGAACTTCTGCACCTCGCCGCCGTTCTGGGTGAAGTGCCCCATGCGCGGCACGCGCACCTTGTCCGCGCCCGAGGGGTCTCCGGCCAGCAGCGTCTCCGTGAGCTGCCAGCGCCCCGGCACGCGCGGCGACAGGATGGCCGCGGACGCGCCGTCTCCCCACAGCACCGCGCTGGAGCGGTCCGTGTAGTCCACCACACGCGTGGAGTTGTCCATGTTGACCACCAGCACGTAGTCCGGCAGTCGCTCCGGCCGCATGCCCGCCAGGAAGTGCAGCTGCATGCAGAAGGACGAGCAAGCGCTCTGCAGGTCCACCGCCGGCGCCTGGATGTTCAGCAGCTGTGCCACCCGGTTGGACTCGGCGGGAATGCACTCGTCGGGACTGCATCCGCCCGCCACCACCAGCCCGATGTCGGACGGCTTCAGCCCCGCGCGCTCCAGCGCCATCAGCGCCGCGCGGCGTCCCGTCTCCGCGTTGCTGAAGAGCGCCGCCTCCTGCGCCGCGCGCACGTCGCGGTTGCGCGTCTCCCGCAGGTAGTCCAGCGGCAGCACCGTGTGCCGCGCGCGGATGCCCACGCGGTCCACAATCCACGCATCGCTGGTCTCCAGCCCCAGCTCCTCGAAGAAGGCGTTGGTCAGAAGGTTGGGAGGATGGAAGTGGCCGAGCGCGTGCAGGTACATTCAGAACCCTCTAACCGCGCAGCCTCCCAAAACTCTGTCAGCCGTCTGTCACGCCGCCGCGCCTTCGCGCACAGCGGACGACCTGCCGGGCCATCCGCCTAACGCGCGGCGTCAGCCCTCCGGCCCATGAGCCGCAGCCTCATCGCGCCCTCGCCGCGCGCCTCGAAGCCCTGCTCGACGGCGTCGTCGGTCAGCTCCACCTTCACCGGCCCGGACAAGGTGAGCTCCAGCAACTGGATGCCCTCCGCGAGGACGGACATCTGCCCTTGCAGCGGAATGGTCAGCAGGAACGGTGCCTTGGTTTCCTGGCGTAACACCGTCATCGCCACGTCGAAGATGCCCACGGCGCCGCGCGGGTCCTGACGCACTTCGACCAACCGTGCGCGCGCCTGGGTGACGCGGGTGTCATCGCCCTGCTCGTCCACGATTTGCTTCGCGAGCGTATCGGAGAAGCCATCCAGGGTGGCGCCCACCGCCAGCGGATTCTTCGGAAAGGCGGCCTCCATCCGGTCGGGCTTGCCGAGCTCCGGCAGGTGCTTCGCCACTTCGTCTGCTTCCTCCTTGGGCACCGGCTTGCCCGCCGCGTTCGTGATGACCACGCGGTCCTTCTTCCACTCCGCCAGGTACGTCTTCCGGCTGATGGGGCTCGCCTTGCGCTGGACCTTGCCCTGCTGCTCGGCCACCTCGCCCACGTCGTCGAACGCCATCTTCACCTTGGAGATGACCTTCCCCTTCGCGGCCAGCACCGTCACCGTGTGGCGGCTGGACGAGGTCACCGACATGGCCACCGACATCGGCTTGTCCATGTCCGAAGCGCGCAGGTCGAGCGCCAGCCGCATGTCCACGGCGTTGTCCACTTCCTCCTGGTCCCCCACGCGGGCGTTCACCTGTTTGAACTGGATGGTCGGCGCCTTCACCTCGGCCACGGGCGCAGCCGGCGCCGTGGCATGGGCGGCGAGCGGCGCGAGCGAGAGCCCCAGGGAGACGATGAACGGATACACGCGGTGCATGTGCTGCCCTCCTGGGACGGCATCCTTTCACGGGCCTCTCGCACGTGTGCCGCTGAAATCGTGCAGTCCGCCAGGAAGCCCATCGTCTGAACCCAGACGGATGGAAGCGCGACCCGCGTCGCCGGGCGGACGGCCCTCTGCCGCGCGCTACAGTTCCGCGAATGAGCGCCGCCCCGGGTCCCCAGGTCCACTTCCGCACCTGCAACCTGTGCGAGGCCATGTGCGGCCTGCGCATCGAGCTGGACGCCGGACGCATCACCTCCATCCGGGGTGACGCGGAGGACCCCTTCAGCCGGGGCCACGTCTGTCCCAAGGCCCTGGCGCTGGAGGACCTTCACCAGGACCCGGACCGGCTGCGCGGCCCCATGCGCCGCACCGCCAGCGGTTGGGAGGCCGTCTCCTGGGACGACGCATTGGATGAGACCGCGCGCCGCCTGCATGCCATCCAGCGCGAGCACGGCCGTGACGCGGTGGGCTCGTACCTGGGCAACCCCAACGTCCACAACCTGGGCAACATGCTGTTCGGTCCGGAGCTGCTGCGCACGCTGCGCTCGCGCAACCGCTTCTCCGCGACGTCCGTGGACCAGCTGCCGCACCAGCTCACCGCCTACCTCATGTTCGGCCACCAGCTGATGGTGCCGATTCCCGACATCGACCACACCGGCTACATGCTCATGCTGGGCGCCAATCCCCTGGCGTCCAATGGCAGCTTGATGACGGCGCCCGACGTGCGCGCCCGCCTGCGTGCCATCCAGCAGCGCGGTGGCCGCATCGTGGTGATGGACCCGCGCCGCACGGAGACGGCGGCCATCGCCGACACGCACGTCTTCATCCGGCCGGGCACCGATGCGCTCGCGCTGCTCGCCCTGCTGCACGTGGCGGTGGTGGAGCACGCGCCACGCCTGGGGCCGCTGGATGCCTTCACCGACGGCCTGGAGACCGTGTGCGCGCTGGCCCGGGACTTTCCTCCGGAGAAAGTCGCCCCGCACACGGGCGTGCCCGCGCACACCCTGCGCCGCATCGCCCGGGACTTCCTCTCCGCGCGAGCCGCCGTGTGTTACGGCCGCCTGGGGGTTTCCACCCAGTCCTTCGGCGCGCTCTGCCAATGGCTCATCACCGTGCTCAACGTGGTGAGCGGCAACCTGGACCGGCGCGGCGGCGCCATGTTCACCCTGCCCGCGTTCGACGTCGTCGGAGGTCCACGGGCCCTGGCCGTGGGCCGCGGCGGCTTCGGCCGCTGGAAGAGCCGCGTGCGAGGGCTTCCGGAGTTCGCGGGGGAGTTGCCCACGGCGGCGATGGCGGAGGAGATGCTCACGCCGGGCCCAGGCCGCGTCCGCGCGCTGCTCACCGTCGCGGGCAACCCCGCGCTGTCCACGCCTGATGGCGCTCGGATGGAACAGGCGCTCGCGGGCCTGGACTTCATGGTGAGCATCGACCCGTACCTCAATGAGACGACGCGCCACGCGCACCTCATCCTCCCGCCGGTGTCACCGCTGGAGCGCAGCCACTACGACATCGCCTTCCACGCGCTGGCGGTGCGCAACACCGCGAAGTACTCGCCCGCCCTCTTCGAGCCCGGGCCGGGCAGCCGCCAGGACTGGCAGATTCTGCTCGCCCTCCAGCACCGGCTGCTGACGCTGCGCAAGGGCCGCCTCTCCGTGCGCGCCACGCTCAAGTACCAGGCCCTGTCCCGTCTAGGTCCGGAGCGGGTACTGGACCTGGGCCTGCGGCTGGGGCCCTACGGCGCGCGCCTCCACCCGGCGAAGCAGGGCCTCACCCTGGAGAAGCTGCGCCAGTCGCCCCACGGCATCGACCTGGGGCCGCTCCAGTCCTGCCTGCCCCGGCGTCTCCAGACGAAGGACCGCCGCATCCATCTGGCGCCGGAGTTGCTGGTGGCGGACGTGCGACGCCTGCAAGCAGCCTTCCCCCAGGGCACCGTCCCCGAGCAGCACAGTGGCGAGCTGCTGCTCATCGGCCGGCGGCACCTGCGCGACAACAACTCCTGGATGCACAACGTACCGGGCCTGCTGAAGGGCAAGCCGCGCTGCACGTTGATGATGCACCCGGAGGACGCGGCCCGGCGGGCGCTCGCCGACGGCATGGAGGCCACCGTCACCTCGCGCGTCGGCACGGTGACGGTGCCCATCCACGTGACGGACGAGGTGATGCCCGGCGTGGTGAGCCTGCCCCACGGGTACGGACATGGCCGCCAGGGCACCCGGCTCGCCGTGGCCACCGCCCACGCGGGCGCCAGCCACAACGACCTCACGGACGCGCAGGCCGTGGATGCGCTCTGCGGCAACGCCGCCTTCAGCGGCACGCCGGTGCGGGTGCTACGGGCAGCGGCGCCCGAATCCGCCACACCAGCGGGATGAGCGCCCCCACCAGCACGAACAGCAGCTGTACCAGGTGCCCCAGCAGCGCCACCGACATGGCGCGCGCGGCCGTGGTGTCCAGCACGCCCGCCGCCAGCGCGAAGGCGCCGTCACTCACGCCCACCTGCCCCGGCACCAGCGAGCCCACTGCCAGCGCGCACAGGTAGAGGCCCTGGGCGAAGAACGCCTGCACCAGTGAGGTGTCGATGCCCACCGCGTAGGTCAGCACGCCATACTGCGCCACCTGGAACAGCCGGCTGCACAGGAATGCCAGCATGGGCGACCACGGCAGCAACGACCCGCACCGCGCCGAGGCCTTGAACTGCTCCGCATGGAGCGCCCAGCGGCTGAAGCGGCACACCAGCCACGCACCGGGCCGCTTCGCGCGCATGCACGCGCGCACGCCCACCGACAGCAGCACCAGCAACACGCCATGCGCCAACATGAGCATGGTGAAGAGAGACATACCCGTCAGCAGGTAGGACGCCAGGGCGCAGGGGAACGAGATGAAGCCTCCCGCCGCCAGGGACGCCGCCTGCGAGGTCGCCGCCGCCGCGGTGGCGGTTCCTCCGCCCATGTAGGGACTCAGCAGGGCCGCCTTGGTGGCCTCCGCCGCGGCGCGCCCCGCCGGAGCCATGCTGGACACCGCGGTACCGATGAGCTGCGCGCGGGCCAAGACGCGCCAGGGCACGCGCCCCGCTCCCGGGCCATAGGCACGCCGCGTGGCCAGTCCGTCCATGCACTGCCGCCCCAGCTCCAGCAGCACCACCCACGGCAGCCAGGGCGCCGCGCTGGACAACACGGCGCCCAGCTCGCGGGGCCCGGCCTTGTGGACCAGCAACGCCAGTGTGCCCACACCCGCCAGCGCGAAGACGGGCCGAAGCCCCACCACCATCCACCGCTTCAGGACCCGCTGCGGCGCCGCTGCTCCCACAGCGCCTGCTGGCGGGGCCAGGGACAACTCCCCGTGCGCGTTGCTCACCATCGACCTCCTCGCCGTCCCGTTGCCCGCAACGGAAAGTGGGCAGCGTGGACGCGACTGGCGAGCCCCGTCTGTCCGCCTGTCCCCGCCCACGCGGAGCCCGCGTCCATCCGTGGACAGGTGCCCCGCCCCTGGAAGACAAGACGGTAGGGCACGGCGACTGCTTGGATGCTCGGCGCGCCCCTCGAAGGTCGCTAGGGTGCGCCCCACACGCCTACACGAAGCATGGAGCGTCCCATGAAAGCAGTGCGGTTCTCAGCCTTCGGACAGCCACTGAAGGTGGTGGAAGTCGTGGAGCAGCCGGACGTGGCGCTGAAGCCGGGCGAGGCTCGGATTGAAGTGCTGGCCACGCCCATCAATCCCTCCGACATCCTCACGCTCAGCGGCCAGTACGGACAGCTCCCGAAGCTCCCAGCGGTGCCCGGCAACGAAGGCGTCGGCCGCGTCGTCGAAGTCCAGGACTCTAGCGCCGTGAAGGTGGGTGACGTCGTATTCCTCCCGCTGGGCGCGGGCACCTGGTGCACCCAATTGGTCGCTCCCGCGGACTCGCTCCTGCGGGTGCCGCCGGGAACCGACCTGCGGCAGGCCGCCATGCTGTTCATCAATCCTCCGACCGCGGACCTGCTGCTGCGGGACTTCGTCGCGCTGCAGCCCGGCGAGTGGGTGATACAGAACGCCGCCAACTCGGCGGTGGGCCGCTCCATCATCACCCTGGCGAAGCAGGCTGGCTTCAAGACGCTGAACGTGGTGCGGCGTGAAGAACTGGCACCGGAGCTCACCGCGCAGGGCGCGGACGCCGTGCTGCTGGACTCGGATGACCTGCCGGAGCGCGTGCGCGAGGTGACGGGCGGCGCCAAGGTCCGGCTGGCCATCGACGCCGTCGGCGGTGAGTCCACCCAGCGCCTGGGTGACGCGCTCGCGCGCGGCGGCGTGGTGGTGAACTACGGCGTGATGAGCGGAAAAGGCCCTCGGTTGTCAGCCGCCGCCACCATCTTCAAGGACATCACCCTGCGCGGCTTCTGGCTGGTGACGTGGATGAAGAAGACGCCGCGCGAGGAGCAGGGCGCCCTGTTCGCCCGGCTCGCGAAGCAGGTGGCGGAGGGCACACTCCACGTTCCGGTGGAGGGAACCTTCCCCCTGGAGTCCATCCAGGAGGCCCTGACGCGCGCCATGGAAGGTGGGCGCGCCGGCAAGGTGCTCCTCACGCCCAACGGCCCACTCTGAGGCGCGGAGCGCCGCCGCTCCGTCAGCCCCAAGGCCCCTGGAACAACTCCCCGAAGCGCAGGGTCAGTTCCCGGCGCCGCACCAGCAGCGTCCCCCACGCGGTGGCCTCCGACGTCCAGGTGGCCACCGACAGTCCGTGCGCCTCGAACACCGCCATCACGTCGTTGTTCACGCTCAAGAGCTTCAACAGCCGCGTGTAGTCCAGCAGCGTGCGCAGCCGGGCCTCCGGGAAGCACACCTCCAGGTCGAGCGGCTGCACTGGCCCACGCGGATTCAACAGCACCAGCGGCGTGCGCAGCGGCGCGACCTCCACGTCATGCGTGAGCCGTGGCGCATCCACCTGACATGCCATCAACTCCCGCTGGCGCGCCAGGTCCCGCTGGCGGGACGCCTCCACCATGCGCCGGAGCTCCGCCTGGCGCGCCTGGTCCTCCCGCTGCCGCTTCCGCTCGAGGTGCTCCCGAATCAACCGGACATCGACCTCGATGTCCTCCAGGAAATCGCGGGAGTGGCTCCGCTCGCTCGACGCGGGTGACGCGGCGACGACACGCTCCCGGAAGCCGGGGAACCAGGCCAGGAAGCGCTCCGCGTCCGGGTCGAGCGCGTCGACGCCCTGCCTCACGGTCCCCGACAACACCGCCGCCGCGTATGACACCGCGAGCGAGGTGGCACGCGGCCACGCATCCACCCGGAGCTCCGCCGCCTTCCACACCGGTTCGAGGCGGCGCGACAGGTCCTCCAGGGGTGCCTGACGGACCAGCGCATCCACACGCTCCGGCAGTTGCTCCGGGTCCTCCACCGGCCACCACGTCTGGAAGCACACCACCGCGTCGGGCTCCGCCGCCTGTTGCCGTTCCCAGAGTGCCGCCCTCCACGGCGTGAAGGCGGCCAACAAGTCTGTGCGCTCGTCCGGGTGCTGCTGGAAACGCCGCCACACGGCGTCGAAGAACACGGCCCGCTGACGGTCGCCATTCCACCCGCGCACCACCTTCGCCAGCGGCGCCAGCAGGCGTTCGCGGCCCTCCCCCGTCCAGAGCGCCATCAGCAAACGCGCGCCCTGGCCGGGAGCGAGCGCATCGCCCCACCGTAGCCGTGAGGGCAATGACAGCACCGCCTCCAGCAACGGCTCCGTGCACGGCGCCTCGCGACTCCACGTGTGCAACCGGAGTGCATCCGCCTCGTCAGCGAGCGTGAGGAACTGGGAGAAGGCCGCGTCCTGGAAGCAGCTGGCGCGAAGCGATGGTGGCTCTCGCGCCAGGGACTCGGACACCGCGGAGACGAAGGCGCGCGTCTCCACCATGCGGTCCGCGTCCCGCGCGGCGGCGGCCCACTCGAGGAAACGAAGCGCATCCGCCGCGGGGAGCCGCGCCAGCCGCACGAGCGCCCAGTCCACCCACAACGCCCGTTCCTCCGGCGGCAACTCCGCGAAAGGCCGGCCACGGGCCCAGCCATGCAGCGCCTCCGCCAGTCCCCCCTCCACCCGGTCCGACACGGCGAGCAACGCACTCAGCGCCCCCGGAGGCGCCTGCGCGGGCAACCGCCGCAACACATCGAGCGCGAAGTCCGCGTCTCCCCGCGACGCCATCCGCTCCAGCAACCTCACGGAGCCCCGCGACGCCAACGCTCGACGTGCCTCCGCGGCCTGAGCCAGGTCCGTGGACTCCACGGCCGCGAGGAGGCCGTCCTCGTCCTGCAAGCAGAGCGCGCATTCGAAGCGCACGTCCGCGTCCGGATGGTTCAGGCCCTCACGCAGCGCGAGCAGCAGGTCCACGTCCGTCGCCTGCCCTGTGGCCTGCATCCACGCCACGGCGGCGCGCGCCCCCTGCTCCGGAAACCGGACGAAAGCGGCGCGAGCGAGCCGCGCGATGCGCTCGGTGGCCACCTGAGACCCGCGCGCGCGTGGCCACACCCGCCACCGGGTGAGCGCCAGCGCCGCCTCGCAGCCGAAGCGGCCGTCATCCTCCAGACACGTCAGCACCGTGTCGAGCGCCGCGAGCGAAGGCGTCCCTTCGTGGACGTCCACCAACGCGGCGAGCCACCGCGGCTCCAGCGCGGGAACGACGGTGTGCAGCCCTTCCTCCGGCTCGGCGGCGGGCTCCTCCTCGGGCACGTGCCAGGGAAGCCGCTGGGCCCACCGGTCCTCGACCTCCTCCTCGAAGCCCCGGAGCAACAACGCCTGCTCGTAGCGCCGCACGTCGATGAGCAGGCGCCGCACATGGGCCCACATCCTCGCGTAGCGCGACTCCAACCGCTCCGCCATGGAGGTGGAGAGGAGCGACACCCGGTCCGCCAGCGCATACCGGTCCACCCCCGCGTGCACGAGCATCCGCGCGGCGCCATACCGCTCCGGAGGAACCGGGCCGCAGTCGCACCGAGGGCACAGGAGGCCCGGCTCGTGGAAGCGCGTGCAGGCCGGGCAGCGGACCTGCGCCCCTCGGCGGGCACCATTCTCCAGCGGGGGATGCATGCGACTTCTCTACACCGACTGGGGCCACTGCGCCCCACCCCTCAACCGTCGCGACGCAATGATGCGGCAAAGCCACACGGCATCCGCGAATCATTCGCCATGCCATGGCGCGGCTGTAACGTAAAATGTTTCAATTCCTCTCAACCTCCGCGCGGACCTGGGCGGCGCTCACTCCATCTGTTGCAACCAGTAGCTCTCACCCAAGGAGAAACACCCCATGAAGCAGACCCTTGCTGTCCTGGCGGCGCTCGCCGTATCCACCCTGGTGGCCTGTGGTGGCGTTGAAGCCGTGGAGCCGCGGGAGGAGCTGGGGCAGGAGTCGAGCGCCCTCGTCTCCTGCTCGACGGAGTGCGCGACGGGCCCGTCGCTCTCGTGTTGGGGCACGACCTGCTCCGCGTCCAACGACCACTACGTCCAGTGTGACGGCAACTACCAGTACTGCCCCACCACGCCCCCGCCGCCGCTCGACTGCAGCCTGTCGCGAGAGGCGTGCGTGAACGTCCTCGGCCTCGCATGCTCCCCCAGCGGCTCCACGCGGAAGTGCTGCATCGAAGACATGCCCATCGGCAACTGCCAGTGCATGCACAACGGCCAGTGGACGTGCACCGTCCCGGTCGAAGACCCGTAGACCCATCCCTCGACCCGACTGACACGTGGAAGCCCGGGGAGCGGGCGTGCCCGACGCGCCCGCTCCTCCTTTCTTCGCGCCAGACGCTCCCGGCACACGCCATGGGTTGAGCGCGCCGAAGGAAGTTGAAGGATGGCTCAGGTAGCCAATCCGCTATTTACGTAAAATTCTGGCTATCCATTGACACGATGTCCATTGCTCGATATTTGTGATTCGCCACGAATGGGGGGACCGTATCGAGCATCCTCAGGAATGCTCAGCGGCGTGGCTGCCCAGAACCCACACATCGTCACAACTGCGCTGGAGACCTCTCCACGAACAGCGGCCCCCTCCTTCCGGGCCGCCGGTCAGGATTCGTACGCTCGTATCCGCGGCTCGAGTGGCGCGGAGGGTGGGACGCGTCTGTCCGGCGGACGGAAGTGCCCGCCAGACGCGCACCAGGAAGCCACCGTCATGGACCCAACCCGCAATGCCTTTCCCGAGAAGAACCGCAATCTCGCCGTGGGCTCCGCCCGGCTCCAGGAAGTCCAGAAGGCGGTCCATTACTACGTGGACAACCATCACTGTGACGTCATTGGGCGGGTGTTTCACGGGATGCCAGGCCGGGAGGCGCGCGTCAGCTTCAGTCCGACGCGCCGGGATGTGAGGCTGAGCGCGGAGGGGCCTCGGGACGTCCTCCACTTCGGCTCCTACAACTACTCCGGGCTGAACGGGCACCCACGCGTGGTGGCCGCGGCGGAGGCGGCGCTGCGCCGCTACGGGACGACGGTCAGCGGCGTGCGTCTGCTCAACGGGACGTGTGAGCTGCACCTGGAGCTGGAGCGCGCGCTGGCGGAGTTCCTGGGCTTCGAGGACTGCGTCACCTACAGCAGCGGCTACGCGGCGAACCTGTCCGTGTTGTCCGCGCTGTGTGGCGAGGGCGACGTGGTGCTGTCGGACATGCTCAACCACCAGTCCATCATCGACGGGCTGAAGCTGTCCGGCGCGGACATCCGCACCTACCGGCACAAGAGCCTGCGCAGCATCGAGTCCACGCTGAAGAAGCTGCCGTACGAGCAGCGCAAGTTCATCATCACCGACGGCGTCTTCAGCATGGACGGCGACGTGGCGGACCTGCCGGGCATCGTGGCGCTGGCGGAGAGCTACAACGCCTTCATCCTCGTGGATGACGCGCACGCCACCGCCGCCATGGGGCCCAACGGCCGTGGCACCCCGGCCTACTTCGGACTCCAGTCGCAGGTGGACGTGCTCACTGGCAGCCTCAGCAAGGGCCTGCCGGGCATCGGCGGGTTCGCCGCCGGTTCCAAGGCCACCATCGACCTGCTGCGCTTCGGCTCCAACGGCTACATCTTCTCCGCCTCGCTGCCGCCGCCCATCGCCGCGGGGCTGCTGGAGGGCATCCGCATCCTCCAGGAGCAGCCCGAGCTCCAGGAGCGCCTGCACCACAACGAGAACTACCTGCGCGCCGGCATCCGCTCCATGGGCCTGGACTGCATGAACAGCGAGTCCCCCATCATCCCCATCCTGATGCCCGCCTACGAGAAGACGTTCGAGCTGACGCGGCTGCTCCACCTGGAGGGCATCTACGTCAACCCGGTGGGCTACCCCGCCGTGAGCAAGAACCGCACGCGCCTGCGCATCAACGTCAGCGCCAACCTCACCCAGGCGGACCTGGACCGCTTCCTGGACGCGCTGGACCGATGCAGCCGCAAACTCAACCTCCAGGACACGCCGCCGCTCCAGCAGACCGGCACCTGAGCCGGCGCCCTACGCCACCCACGCCACTGGAAGACCCGCCATGGACCTCAAGGAACAGCTCCTCTACGGCCTGCCCGTGTTCCTCGCTCCCATCCTCATCGAGCTGGTGGTGGGGCTCTTGCGGCGCAAGCCGGCCTACCGGCTCAATGACCTGCTCACCAACGTGACGATGAGCCTGCTCACCGTCCTGGGCAGCGTGGTCATCGCGGGCGCAACCTTCGTCTTCTACGGCTACGTCTACAAGCACCACGCCCTCTTCAGCCTGGCGAAGGACTCCGCGTGGACGTGGGTGGTGGCCTTCTTCGCCTACGACTTCTTCTATTACTGGGCGCACCGGATGCACCACACCATGGCGTGGATGTGGGGCGTCCACGTCGCCCACCACTCCGGCGAGGACATGAACTTCGGCCTCGCGGTGCGGCAGAGCGCGCTGGGTGAGCTGACCACATGGCCCTTCTTCGTGCCCATGGCGCTGCTGGGCATCGCGCCGGAGGTGTTCCTGGGCATCACCGGCATCCAGCTCCTCTTCCAGTACGCCATCCACAACACCTACGTGCCGCCGCTGGGCTGGCTGGAGTACGTGCTCGTCACGCCCTCCCAGCACCGCGTCCACCACAGCCGCAACACGCCGTACATCGACAAGAACTACGGCAACATCCTCGTCGTCTGGGATTTGCTGTTCCGCACCTACCAGCCGGAGCTGAAGGACCAGCCTCCCGTCTACGGCCTGCGCAGCAGCCTGCGCTCGTGGAACTCCCTCACCGCGCACTTCCACTACTTCGTGGAGCTGTTCCAGAAGTCCGCCGCCTGCGCGCGGCTGGCCGACAAGGCGCTGTGCTTCATCAAGGGGCCGGACTGGAACCCGCCGTCGCTGCGCCAGGAGCGCTTCAGCGGCCCCCCGGATGGCGGTCCGTCCGCCACCTTCAAGAAGTACGACCCCCGCCTGCCCCTGCCCGTCACCGCCTACTGCGTGACACAGTTCTTCAGCCTGGCGGCCAGCATCCTGCTGCTGGCGTGGTACCTGGACACGCTCAGCCCCGTGGCCCGCGCCGTGACGCTGGGGCTGGTCCTCTTCGGTACCTGGAGCCTGGGCGCGCTGATGGACTCGCGCGCCTTCGCGTGGCGGCAGGAGTTCGCACGGCTGGTGGGTATCGCGCTGCTGGGTCCCGCCCTGGCGCTGATGGAGGGCGTGCCGCTGGTCAGCGCGCTCCCCATCCTGCTCCACCCCGTCCTCAGCGCCGCGTGGCTGCTGCGCTTCCGCGCCGCGTTCCACGAAGGCGCGGACACCTCCGCGCGAGACTCCAGCGCCCTGGCCACCTGAAAGCCCCGCCCCCTGTTTCGACGTCCCCAACCCACCCGAAAGACATGACCGCGTCCGCACCCGTCACCGGAAGCGCTCCCGCCTTCCACACCTTCCCGCGCCCGCTCGACGTGCGTTGGGTCGGCTCCATCAACGACATCGGCCGGGAGGACTGGCACACCTGCTTCCCACCCACCGACGTGATGCAGTCCTTCGAGCTGCACCAGGCCACCGAGGCAGCCAGCATCGAGGATGTCCGGTTCCACTACCTGGTCCTCCGGAACGAGGGCGCGGTGGTGGCCATCGTCCCCTGCTTCCGCTTCCGGATGTCGCTGACGGTCATCGCCCCGGAGAACGTCAACAAGGTGGTGTCCCAGGTCCGCCGCGCGCTCCCGGACTTCCTCTTTCTGAATGCGTTCGTCATCGGCACGCCCATCGCCATCTGCAAGGACTTGCTGGGCATCCGCACGGACCTGCCGAAGGCGCGGCGTGACGACGTGCTGCGCGCCATCTCCCGCGAGGTGATTGCCCGCGCCCGGCACCTGAAGCTGGGCCTGGTCTTCATGAAGGAGTTCACCTCCCAGAAGCTGCCCGAGGTGAAGGACGTGCTGTCCCCGCGCTTCCACTTCGTGGAGAGCGCGGCCACCACCTACCTGTACCTGGGCGAGCCCGGGAAGAGCACCTTCAAGGACCGGCTGCGCAAGAAGTACCGCTCCTTGATGAACAACCGCATGGCCCGCGTCCAGGAGGCGGGCATGCGCTGGGAGACCGTCTCCGACTTCTCACGCTACGCCGCACAGATGCACCCGCTGTACCTGCAGGTCCTCAACCGCTCGAAGATTCGCTTCGAGACGCTCAGCGTGGACTTCTTCGCCCAACTGCCCCGGCGCCTGGGCGACCGCGTCTTCGCTCTCCTGTGCTTCAAGGGCGAGCAGTTGGTGTCCTTCGAGCTGTTCCTCAAGGACGCGGAGTGGGTCCACCCCATCTACCTGGGCCTGGACTACAGCCTCCGCGACGAGGGCGCGCTGTACTTCAACAGCATCTACAAAATCGTGGAGGTGCTGGAGTCCCAGGGCAAGTCGGTGGTGCAGTTGGGACAGACGAGCTACGCGGTGAAGGCCAGCATCGGCGCGGTGGTGGACCGGCTGTACCTGGCCGTGCACCACACCCACCCGGTGCTGGACCAGTTGCTGAAGCGCTTCGGCGCGGAGCTCTTCCCGCCCACGCCCCTGCCCCGCTCGCAGCGCGTGTTCCGGGACATGAAGGAGAACGACGACGGCCTGGCCCGCCATGGCATCCACTTCGAGCGGCTGGACGCGGAGGGCGACGAATGACGGCGAAGGCGGGCATCACCACGAAAGTCGTCCCTCGCATCCGGGACGTGCCCCAGGCGCTGTGGGACGACAAGGTAGCGCGGGGACACCCCTTCAAGAGCGCCGCGTTCCTCTCCTGCCTGGAGGACTCGTTCCCGGAGCGGAAGTTCGGCTACCTCATCGTGTCGCAAGGCGCGGACGTCGTCGGACTGGCGGTCATCACCGAGGAGCGCCTGGACTTGAGCCTGCTGCTGCCGGAGCAGGTGGGCACGCTGACCAGGGGCGTGCGCAAGGTGCTGCCCGGATTCCTATCGCTGGGCCTGGGCATGGTGGGCACCTTCGAAACGGCGGAGCGGCACTGGTGGTACGACGCGCAACGCGTTTCCGAGCATGACTTCGCGCGGGCGCTGCTCGCCGCTTGCGACGAGGTGTGTGGCGACGCCGCGCTGCTGCTGGTGCGCGACTTCATGGAGGCCCTGCCCGAGGACGTGCGCCTGGAGTCGTGGTTCCTCCAGCGGGGCTTCAAGCAGGTGGCCAACCACCCCATGGCCATGGTGACGCTGGACGGGCTGAGCAGCGAGGCCCACTTCCAGCGGCTGAAGAAGAAGTCGCGGCAGAACCTGCGCAAGAAGCTGAAGGACGCGGAGGCGCTCGGCTTCCAGGTGGAGCGGGTGCGGGACTTCCGCCCCCTCATCGACGAGTGCTACCCGCTCTACCTCCAGGTCCACGAGGGCGCGTCGGAGTTCAAGCGCAACCCGTTCCCTCGGGCCTTCTTCGAGACCATCGCGGAGCGGATGCCCACTACCAGCAGCTTCCTCACGCTGCGCGACTCGGCCGGGCACCTGATTGCCTTCATCCTCACGGGCACCGGGGGCGGCATCAACAACCCCTTCTGCATCGGCATGGACTACGCCCGGACGGAAGGCACGCCGGCCTACTACCTGATGATGTGGAAGGAAATCGAACACGCGGCCCGCACGGGATGCCGCGTGGTGGACCTGGGTCTCACCAGCTACTTCGTGAAGCAGACGGTGGGCGCGGAGCTGGAGGGCATGACGATGGCTGCCCGCATCCAGTCCGCGTGGCTGCGGCCCCTGCTCAATCCCCTGCTGCCCGCGCTGCTGAGCGAGAAGCAGCCGCAGGAGCGGCGGAAGTTCCGCGTCTCCACCTTCGACGACGACTCGCAGCCCCCCACTGACCAGGCCGCCTGACCATGCTCCGCTTCGCCTACGGCTGCATTCCCTCCGTCATGTCCCTGTACTTCGCCAACACCCTGGTGCGGCGAGCAGGGCTGACACCCGCGTGCATCCTCCTGTCCGCGGGGGGCCTGCGCTTCCAGAAGAAGCGCTACACCCCGGCCCAGGTGCTGCCTGTCTTCCTGAAGCAGTTTGGCCCGCGCTTCACCGGCTACAACGTGCTCGCCGGGCTGAGTGGCTCGCTGCCCTTCAGCATTCCCGCTTCGGGGTTGATGAGCTTCCAGGCGCTCTCCCGGGCATATGGCATTCCGCTGGTCATCAGTGATGACTTCTCCGGAGCGGCCACGGTGAGCGAGCTCGAGCGGCACGGGGTGGCGTTGTTCCTCACCAGCATGTGCGATCAAATCATCCGGGAGCCGCTGCTCAGTCTGCCGCGCCATGGCTGTTTGAACATCCATCCATCGCTGCTGCCGGAGTTCCGCGGCGTGGACTCCGTCTTCCAGGCCATGCTGAACGGCGTGTCTGAGATTGGCACGACCCTCCACCGCACCACCGCGCGCATCGACGCGGGCGACGTGCTGGCCCAGAGCGCGTTCACCCGCTCGGCCGCCGATTCCCACCTGGCGCTGACGGCGAAGGCGACCGCCGCGGGCATTGCCCTGCTCGAGCGGCACATGGAGATGTTGGAGCGCGGAGAGACGCCGGACGCGCGCCCCATCGACGTGAGCCGGGCGCGCCATCCCTACCGCTCCTGGCCAGAACGGGAGGAGCTGCGCCGCTTCCACGCCCAGGGGAACACCTTCTGGCGGGCGTCGGACTTCCGCCGCCTCCTCGCCTTCGAGGACGTGCTGGCGGCATGACGCGGCGGAAACGACACGCCGGACGGGAGAGGCTCCCGCCCGGCGTGGGTGCTTCGGACCGCGGACTACTTGCCGCGGATGACGGACTCGCTGTGGATGGTCAGCGCGCTCGCGGCGGCCGTCAGGTCAATGGCCGAGAAGCTGGTGTACGGGTAGTGGCCATCGCCCAGCTCCTCGACGAACTCGACGTAGTCGCCGCTGACCTCGCGGCCGTCGAAGTTGAACGTGAAGGCTCCCGGCGTCGCGCTGCGGAAAGCCCACACGCAGGCGCCCGAGGGGAGGGGGTCATTGAACCCGAAGGTCATGTGGTTGCGGAAGCCGATGTGGATGGGCGTGAAGCGGATGTGGATGTCGTACCAGGACGCGTCCATCGGGAACCAGAGGCCGCGGTTGATGTGCCGGCCCTGGAACTGACCGCCGTTGTACACGTACACGCTGTAGGTCGAACCGCCCGGCGTGCCGGTGAACTGCGGATGGAACGTCACCTGGCCCGGCTCACTGCCGATGCCGACCTGGATGGTGCTGACCACCTGGTTGCCATCACGCGCCGCCAGGGCGAAGCCCTGTCCGGCCTTGGCGAGGTCCTGGAAGACGGCCTTCTGCTCCCACTGCGTCGCGGCGGCGAAGTTGCTGGAGACGCCGTCGTTGGCGGCCTTCTCCAGGCCGGTGACGTTGAGGCCCTTCTCCGTGCGCTCGAGCTTCGCGTTGCCCGCGGCGCAGTTCTTGATGCCGGCGAAGGTCTCAACGCACTGCTGCTCCACAGGCGCTTCCTGGGCCGAAAGCGCGTCAGCCTCGGCAGGCTGCGACTCCTCGCCCTGGCAACCCGCGGCCGTCAGACTCAGGAGTGCTGCCGCCATCAGGCGGCCCGTCAGCTTGATGCTCATGGATGAAAAACCTCTCGTTGGGGGATGACGACTGCCGGGTCTCCGGTGAAGACCCGGAGACCGCGTTTGCACCCAGCGCGCCAGCGCGTGGCGGACGGCGCCACCGCTCGGTGAGGGCTCGCCGGCCACCCCGCTCGCGAGCACGTGACGTAGCGCGCGGCGTCACAGAAACCCGGCTCCTGTGACGAGCCCTGTTACACCCCAGCCAGCCAAGGAGCGCCTTTCCCGCGGCTTCATGAAGCCCGGGGCGCGGGTCGAACGAGACACCTTTCGGGTGTGTGCACTGCGGGCTGGTTGGGTCCTGAGATTTCGTACCAACCCGCCATATCCCCTATGCTTCGTCACCGTCGCCCGGGAGCCCGGCCGGACTTCCCCCCCGGAGAAGGCTGGAACATGAACAGCGCCAGCGTGAATGAATCCCCCACGGATCGTCGTCGCTTTCCTCGGCTCGAGGCGCCGCTCTATGCCCGGCCCGCGCGACTCAGGCGCGTGGACAAGCAGCAGGTGCTGGACGCCAGCCTGGGGGGCATCCGCATCTACTCCGACGAGCAGTACACCCAGGACTCCGAGTTGGAGCTGGACCTGTTCCTCCGCGACGGCACTTCGTTGGAGTGCAAAGCGCGTGTGGCCTGGACGCGCAAGCTTGCCAAGGACGCGGTGGCGCGCTTTGAAGTCGGCCTGGCCTTCACTGACGTACCGCCGCTGGCCATGGACAAGCTCAAGTCGGTGCTCGTCGTGGATGACGAGGGCGGCCCGGCCGACTCATAGCTTTTCGGCGGCGGGGACGCCCGCCAGGGCTTCCTCCAACACGGCCCGCAGCTCCTGCTCCAACCCTGGCACCGAGGCCCTCCGGAGCGCACCGCCGCCTCTGAAGAGTGACAGCCCCTCCAGGAATGCGACCACCAGCGCCGCGCGACGCTCCAGGCGTGACGGGCTGAGCCCGGGCGCCAGTTCACGCAGCAACGCCACGACGCCCGCCCGGAAGCCCGCGTAGAAGACGGCGAGCGCGTCCGCGACCATCTCATCCCGTGCGGCGAGCGCCCACAGCTCCGCGAAGAGCTGGCAATGACGCGGGGACTCCTGGTCCTCCAGCAGGGCCTCCACCGCGCGACGAAGCCGCTCCACCGGCGCACGGCCGCCTTCCTCCACCCGCGCATGCACCCGTTGACTGGCGGCTTCCAGGTAGCGCGCGAGCAGCGCCCGCACCACGTCCTGCTTCGCGGGGAAGTAATACTGGAGGTTGCCCATGCTGAGCCCCGCCCGCTGAGCCACCCGGCGCAGCGAGAGCCCCGAATGGCCCTCCTCCACCAGTGTGTCGGTGGCCGCATCGAGGATGGACGCCACGCGCTCGGTCCCCTTGGCGTGGACGGCGGTCCCCTCGCGAGGCTTCGACGATGGCAGCTTCCCCCGCGTGGCGCGTGGCATCAGGCCGCCTCCCGGCGCGGTTGTTCGTCGAACCGGACCTGGACGCCGCACCCGCGCAGGGCGGCCAGGGCCTGCTCCGGACGCGCGTCGTGCTCCGGGAACCACACACCCGCGGCGGGAGGCGGCGCGCCATCCCATCCCAGCAATCGCTCCGTCCCCAGCACCGCGCCCACGGCCGTGAGGTGGGCCTGTCCCTTCGGGTCCACCACCTCGATGCGCAGCGCTCCGCGAGGGCCTTCCACGTCCGCCACCCACGCCGCCTCACCGCCCGTGCCGCTGCTGGCCATCAGCGCGCGCCGCACGGACGTCAGGCGGGGATGCTGGAGCAGCCGGAGCAGCCCCACCTGCTGGAGCGCCGCGAGCATCCAGGTGACGGTGCCCGAATCGAACCCCAGCCGCGTCGACACCGTGCGCGCGCCCAGCACCAGCGGCAGCGTGGCCTGCTCGGGCGTGTCGAGCCGAAAGACACGCGTGGGCCGCCCATCCGGGAACATCACCCGGCGGCCGTCCGTCAGCGGCAACACCTGCCGCTCCTTCCCTCCCTCCGTGATGTCGAAGGCCATCCCCAGCCGGTCCATGTACTCCACCGAGTCGGGACCGGCCTGGTCCGCCAGGGCGAAGCGGATGCCCACGTCGACGCGCTCGACGCCGCCCACCCGCTCCGACGCGCCCGCGACGAGCCTGGGCACCAGTCCCGCCATCCACGCGGAGCTGAGCAGGACGGGGGCCCGTGGGGGCGTCCCCGACAGCCGCAGCACCGCCGACTTCACACGCGACGTCCAGCGGGTGATGTCGAGCACCGCCACGCCTTCCCGGACCGCCGAGCGCAGCACCGCATCGTCCGGGTCATTGACCAGCGACACCACGGCCCTGGGCCGTCCGGACAGGCACGCCAGCGGGTCGGGCGCCGTCACATCCAGCACCGCGGCTTCCGCGTTCCCCAGCCGCCGGGCCAACGCCTCCGCGGGCTCGCGACGGCGGCCAGCGATGACCAGCGGAAGGTCCGGATGCCGCTCCCGCAGCAACTGCGCGAGCCACGTCCCCACCACGCCGTAGCCCCCCACCAGAACGACACTGTCCTCAGCCACCATTGCGCGCTCCGCCCGCCCGGCGTGGGACATCCACGCCGCATGGAATCTTTATTAGGTCAGTTGACCTATATTTTCACGACAATCGTCCTGGCCGCGCGGCATTGGGTGGTCCACGTCCCTGGCGTCGTGCTCCGGCCCCGACTGATGCGCGGCGCAGGCCCCTTCGTCTTCACCCAGGATGTGGGCGTGGACTCAGTGGCCGAGCGCATCCTCGGCGCGTGGCGGCAGCGCACTTTCGCCCGGGCATCCTGAAATCACACATCCGCTCGCGGCGGTGATGAATCGCCGCGAGCGGACTCGCAACATCACCTCGAGCGCGTCAGCGGCTCGGCCACGTTCACGGTGGCGGTGCCATGCCACACGAGGCCGTACTCGTCCTTGTAGATGTCCAGGTCCACCGTGTGGCTGCCGCGCGCCTCCGGTAGAATGGACTTCGACATCGTGAAGGTGAAGGCGCCACCCGGCGGCAGGTTCACACCCCAGTCGGAAAAGGCGGTGTCCCAGGCCGACGGCAGGTTGGAATAGAAGTCGTACCAGACCCAATCACACGACGCGGAGTCATTGTTGGTGACGTTCACCGTCCAGGTGACATCCGTGCCCGGCGCCGCCGTCACTGCCTGCGGTGACAGCGTGACGGTGGGCGACGCGGTGACACAACGCTCGACGATGTCGATGTCCGCCATGCCTTGCACCGTGTGGCCGTCTCGCGTGGCGGCCAGGCCCACGGCGTATGTGCCGGGCGCCGCGCTGTAGGGCGCATACGCCTGGAGGCCCAATGACAACGAGGCGGACGCGGCGACAGTGACTTGCGCAGGCAGACGGTCGGAGCCCCACCCCTGCGGAAGGAGAGCGGAGACCTGGAAGGTGGACGGCGAACACGTAGGCGAGTCGTGGTTGACGAGAACGACCTCGAACTCCGGCCGGCCTCCGGGCCAGGACGTGGGGGCGAAGGACGTCACCTGCACCTCGTGGGGTGCGCGGACGCACGCGGATTGACGGTGCGCGATGCTCACGACGAGTCCCGCGGACGTCGCCGCGTTCACGGTCACGGAGAGGGTGCTGTAGGGGTCGTCCCACGTCGTGCCCGGAAGCAAGGCCGGGTCGGTCCACGACGCCGTCTGCGGCGTGAAGTCGAGCAGGTGCGAGCCACTCAGCGTCGTCGCATCCGCGTAGTGCACGAGCGCGCCGCCGAACACCTGCGGCGCCAGCGTCGCCTCATAGCCCCCCACGGGCTGGCGGTACTCCAACCACAGCCAGTCATTGCTCCCAGGCCGCCGCCGCACCTTGAGCGCCTTCAGCCCGCCCGACGCGACCACGGGCGCGAGGGTGAAGGTGCCGTCCACGCCGTCCACTTCGGCCACGGCGGACGCATCCAGCCAGCCGATGCGTGCCTTCTGCGGCGCCGCGTAGTGGCCCAGGTTCCACCGTCCCATCGTCGAGAAGACATCCCCGTACTCGTCGATGACTCCCGTCGCCCCCGGCAGGCCCAGGGCCTCCGCGCCGAAGTCGCGCGAGCTCGCATGGCCCAACGTGAGGTTGTGCCCCGCCTCGTGCGTCACCAACTCCACGGCACTGTCGTGGACCATCATGGACTCCGCCACGAGCCACGACGTGGAGGCCGTCACGGTACCGTCCGCCGTCTGCACCTGCCCACAGGACACCGTGGCCTGACCGGCGTAAGAACAGCCCGCCAGGGGGCGTGGGTGGACAATGAAGATGCGGTCGTACTGCGTGAAGTCCACGTCCGCGTCCGCCGCCCGCACCGCGGCCTCACGCATGGCCGCGCCTTCACTGCACGAATAGGCGCGGTCCAGCGTGTACCCGCTCACCACGTCGCCCGTGGTCGTGGTGCGGCCCTCGGACACCTCGCTCCAGTAATCCGCCAGCGAACGACGCGTCGTGGAGAAGAACACGTCGTGGACCGCCTGCGGCGTGAGGCCGGGCCAGGCCATGCCGGGGAACTCCGTCATGATGACCAGGCTGCGCTGCACGCCGCTGACGCCACATGCGCTCGTCGTGCTCAGCGAGGACGCGGCATGGGTGTCCACGTCCACGCCCTGTGCGATGAGCTGGCCGCCCTGCTCGCGCCCCCGCACCTTCACCTGGAGCCCGCTGCGCAGTCCCGACGGCGCGCCGTGTTCGAAGCGCACCTGGCGGTGCTGGTTCCCCTGCTTCACGAAGTACTCTTCCCACGACGCGGCGGGCGCGGGCGGGTCCACCACCACGACCTCCAGCTCACCTTCCCATGACTCCTGACGGCTCACCGTTTCGTGTGGTGGCGACCCGTCCTGCGCTTCATCCACGTCGGAAACCTGCGCGCTACAGGCCGCGAGCCACACGGCCGATACCATGCTCCACGTGCGGGACATTTCCCCTCCGGAGAACGGCGGCCCGGAACGGGGCGCCGCGCGCCTTGTGCACGGAGCGATTCACTCGCGCAACGCATCCCCGACGAAGCCACGAGGAATTCACGCGGAAGGGATTGGAGACGCAGCGCGGTTCGCTCGCGAGGTCTGATCGCTCACGGAGCGGCGGCTGCGCTCAGCGCCCGGGCGGGATGCCCAGGTCCAGCGGCTCACGCTGACTTCGATGGGGTGGCGCACCAAGACGCCAAACAGCCCCAGGGTGACGCCCGTCTCTCTTCTTGTCGGAGTCGTCGCGGCCTGCCTTCGCCGCCACGGACTGGGCGGACGACGCGCCGTCCAGGGACACCCGTGCCCGAGCCATCGCCTTCGTGAGGTCCAGCCCTGGACTGCGATGCCCGCCTGGCGCTGGGGCCCCGATGGGTGCTGGCACGCTGCCACGTGAATGCAACGGAGGGGGTGCCTACCCGTCCGCCGCCCGGGCTGAGGGGAAGGCACGATGGGCACTCCGCCAGGTCCGCCCCACCTTGTGAGGCATGGGTTCAATGGAGGAGGACGCCCCGGAGGTGTCGGCCGCCCTGCTGGAGGGCATCCGAGCCGCCGCGCTCCCCGTGTCGGGCCGCGCTTCGGACCTGGACCCGCTCATCGAGAGCATCGGTGATGCGCGGTTCGTCCTGCTGGGCGAGGCCACACACGGCACACACGAGTTCTACCAGGCACGCGCCACCCTCACCCGCCGCCTCATCGCCGAGCAGGGCTTCCGCGCGCTGGTGGTGGAGGCCGACTGGCCGGCCGCCCTCCGTGTCGACGCGTTCGTGCGGGGGAACGGGCAGGACGCGACGGCCGCTGGCGCCCTGGGCAACTTCCAGCGATTCCCTCGGTGGATGTGGCGCAACCGGGAGATGGAGGAGCTGGTCACCTGGATGCGCGCCCACAACGCCACGGTGCCACCGGAGCAGCGGGCGGGCTTCTACGGCATGGACCTGTACAGCCTTCACGACTCCATGCGGGAGGTGGTGGCCTGGTTGGACACGGTGGACCCGGATGCCGCGCAGCGGGCCCGCGAGCGCTACGCCTGCTTCGACCACTTCGGCCCCGAGCCCCACGTCTATGGCCAGTCCACCACGTCGGGGCAGGCGGACTCGTGCGAGGAGCAGGTCTGGGCCCAGTTCGTGGAGTTGCAGCGGCGGAGGACTCGAGGGCCCGAGGACGCGGACGCCCGCTTCCACGCCGAGCAGAACGCCCGGCTCGTCGCCAACGCGGAGGCGTACTACCGCGCCGTGTATGCGGGCCGGCACGAAGGCTGGAACCTGCGTGACACGCACATGGCGGACACGGTGGACGCGCTCGCGGCGCACCTGTCACGCAGCGGTCCACCGGCCCGGCTGGTCATCTGGGCGCACAACTCCCACCTGGGTGATGCCCGTGCCACGCAACTGGGCGACCAGGGAGAGCTCAACGTGGGCCAGCTCCTGCGCGAGCGGCACAGCGCGGCCACCTACAACGTGGGCTTCACCACGTACACGGGCGTGGTCATCGCCGCGCACGAATGGGACGAGCCCGGCCTGCGACGCCGCATCCAGCCCGCCATGTCCGGCAGCTACGAGCGCCTGTTCCACGACGTGGGCATGCCCGCGTTCCTGCTGCGCATGGCCGAGCTGGGCGAAGCGGCGGGCGGCCTGCACGAGCGCCGCCTGGAGCGTGCCATCGGCGTGGTGTACGCGCCGCGCACCGAGCGGTGGAGCCACTACTTCCACGCGAACCTGCCCGCGCAGTTCGACGCGGTGCTGCACTACGACGAGACGCGGGCATTGCGCCCATTGGACTCGGATGCCGGGCACGGGGAGGAGGACGCGCCCGACACGTATCCCTTCGGGTTGTGAGGAGGCTAGTTCGCCTGAGCGGGCGCCCTCTCCTTGATGGGCGGCGTCTGCGGCGAGGGCACCTTCGCCGGCGGCGCCTTCCAGGTGGAGGACTTCCCGGGCGTCTTCTGGCCCCGGGCCAGGTGCCGCTCGATGCGCCGCTTCACCTCCGGCAGCACGTCGTTGGGGATGGGGATGGAGAGGTTGTACTGGGCAATCTTCCAGGTGCCGGCGTCCTTCACCAGCACGCCGCTGCCGCGGCTGGGGCCCAGGTTGGGCGTATCCAACGCCTCGTCGAACCAGGCCACCGCGCCATCCTTCGAGAGGAAGATGTGGCGTGACATCGCCTTGAAGTTCCAGGCCTTGCCCTTGGAGAAGTACGGCTTCGCCCAGGCGCGGAATTCGTCACGGGTCCAACGCTCGGTGGCGTCGGTGCCCAGGTACACCGCGTCGTCGGTGAAGTGGCCGAAGTAGCGCGCCTCGTCCGCGGCGGCGGCGGCCTGGTGCCAATCATCCAGCACGGCGGTGATGGCTGCCTTCGGGTCGGCGGGGGCCGTGTTCGCGGGAGCGGAGGCGAGCACGAAGAGCAGCAAGGAGACGGTGGGCACGCGGAAGACCTCGTCAGGCAGGGCGTTCAAGGTATGAAGCGGCACGGCCCGCCCCGCGTCAAGGCGAACGGGGCGGCGAGAAAGGCACGAATCGCATGGTCCTCGAGAGTTTCCTGGTGGGAGAGGGCGATGTGCCCACGGTGATGCTGCACGGCTTCCTGGGCACGGGGCGCAATCTGCGCTCACTGGCGACGGCGTGGAGCGCGGCGGACCCGAGCCGGCGCATCCTCCTGCCGGACCTCACCGGGCATGGGACGTCCCCTGCGCTGCCGGCGAACTCGGACCTCTACAGCATGGCCCGGGACGTGGTGGACACGGCGCGTGCGCAGGGGTTCCAGGGCCCGTTCGACTGGGTGGGGCATTCACTTGGGGGACGGGTGACGCTCGCGGCGAGCCTGAATGTGCCGGAGGCCGTCCGGAGCGTGTCGCTGCTGGACATCGCACCGGGGCCTGTCCCAGGAGACTTGTCGGAGAGCGGCAAGGTGCTGGGCATCCTGCTCCAGGCTCCGGCCCAGGCGGAGAACCGCCGGGCGATGCGCGCGGAGCTCACGGGCCGCGGCTTGTCGGAGTCGCTGGCGGACTGGCTGCTGATGAACCTGGTGACGGAGGAGAGTGGCGTGCGCTGGCGCTTCGACCGGCAGGGACTGGCGGGCCTGCACTCGCGCGTGAATGACACGGACCTGTGGACAGCGGTGGAGCGCAAGGACGGCCCGCCGATGCGGTGCCTTCGGGGTGGCCGCTCGAAATACGTGAGTGACGCGGACGTGGAGCGCCTGGTGGCCGCGGGCTGCCCGGTGGAGACGTTGCCGGAGGCCGGGCACTTCGTCCACGTGGACGCGCCGCAAGCGGTGTTGGCGTGGCTGCGCTGAGCTACTGCTGAACCTGGAGGATGCGGGTCAGATGCGCACGCCCAGCAGCAGGCCGGGCCACATCCGGACGCCGCCGGGGCCGCGGCCCAGCTTCCACTGCGGCAGCCAGCTCACGTCGCGGTCCTCGTCCTGGGACGAAGGGTCGTACGCGTTGAGGGACACACCGCCGAAGAGCGCGAAGCGCCGCTTGAGCTCCCACCCCAGCGTGGCGCGCATCCGGAACAGCGTGTTCTTGGGCCCCGAGCCATAGAAGTTCGGCTGCCAGCTTCCGTACGACAGGTCCACGTCCAGCGAGTAGCGGTCCGCCGCATCCAGCGGGACGTGCACGCCCAGGCCCATGTTGAGGAAGGTCCGCAGCGAGTCCTCGCCAATCCCTACGCCCGTGGTGGCCAGCACATAGACTGTCCGGCTCCCATACTTGATGCCCACCGACAGGGGCATGACGTCGTCGGCGGAGAGCTCCAGCACGAAGCGCCCCTTGCGCACGATGCTCAAGAAGCCAATGGGCACCGACACGTCATCCGCGATGTTGATGAACCCCAGCTGCACACCGCGCACCTCGGCCGCCACGTTGATGAGGCCCACTTGCGCGCCCGCGACGTCCCCGGAGATGTTGATGAGGCCCACCTGCGCGCCCGCGAGCCGCTCCGCCAGGTTGATGCCCACGGCCGCCTGCACGCCACGGAGGCGCGCCGCCGCGCGGTTCGCCGTGGTGCTCACCTGGAAGCCCGTGAAGTCCCGCTCGGCCATGTTGAAGACGGCGGACACCTGCCCGCCCGTCCCGCCACCGAAGGCGAGGTTGCCGCCGAACGCCGTCTGGAGACCGAAAATCTCCCCGCCCGCCACGTTCGCCACACCCGACACCTGGAATCCCTCCAC
>NZ_VHLC01000103.1:0-32227 GCF_006547355.1 Myxococcus sp. AB036A
GCCCCCTGCCCTGCCCCCCGAGCGCGAGCACGCCAGCGCCCTGTCCTTGCTGGGCATGCTCCAGCGCGAGGGCCGCTTCGTGGACTTCCTCCAGGAGAACGTCTCCGCCTTCTCCGACGCGGAAGTGGGCGCGGCGGCGCGCATCGTCCATGAGGGCTGCCGCAAGGTGGCCCAGACCTACCTGACGCTGGAGCGGGTGCTGCCCCAGTCGGAAGGGGACTCGGTGCCGGTGCCCGTCGGGTTCGACGCCCAGCGCATCCGCCTCACCGGCAACGTGGCGGGCCAGCCGCCCTACAACGGAATCCTGCGTCACCACGGCTGGATGACGACGGCGGTGAAGCTGCCCACCGTCAGCCCGGCCATCGACCCGCGCGTGCTTGCTCCCGCGGAGGTCGAGCTTTCCTGAGCCGGCCACCACGGCCTCACAGCGCGAACAAACCCGCGTCTTCCAGGAGTTCTCGTCCGATATGGCCCGCTATTCCATTGGCATCGACCTGGGCACTACGCACTCCGCGGCGTCCTACTTCAATCTGGAGGAGGGCAAGCCCCGCGGCGGCGCGCAGTCCATGCTGCCCGTCCCCCAGCTGACCGCGCCCGGCACCGTCGAGGCCCGCCCGCTGCTCCCCTCCTTCCTCTATCTCCCCTCCGCGCAGGAGTTCCCCGCCGGCAGCCTGGCCCTGCCGTGGAAGCCGGAGGCCAGCACCCTGATGGGTGAGTTCGCCCGCACGCACGGCGCCAAGGTGCCCACCCGGCTGGTGTCCTCCGCCAAGAGCTGGCTGTCCCACCCCGGCGTGGACCGGCGCGCGGCGCTGCTGCCGTGGCAGGCCCCCGAGGAAGTGGAACGGGTGTCTCCGCTGGACGCCTCCGCGCGCTACCTCCGCCACCTCAAGGACGCGTGGGACCACACCTTCGCCCGCGAGCGCGAGGAGTCCGACAACGCCCTGGCCGAACAGGACGTCATCATCACCGTCCCCGCCTCCTTCGACGCGGCGGCGCGCGACCTGACGCTGGAGGCCGCCAAGGCCGCGGGCATCCCCAACATCACCCTCCTGGAGGAGCCCCAGGCCGCGCTCTACGCGTGGCTGGAGGCCATGGGGGAGAACTTCCGCAAGCACGTGCAGCCCGGCGAGGTCATCCTCGTGGTGGACGTGGGCGGCGGCACCTCCGACTTCTCCGTCATCACCGTGCGCGACAACGCCGGTGACCTGGAGCTGCTCCGCGTGGCCGTGGGCGACCACATCCTGCTGGGCGGCGACAACATGGACCTGGCGCTGGCGCACACGCTGAACCAGCGGATGACGGCCGAGGGCAAGAAGCTGGACGCCTGGCAGTTCAACGCCCTCACCCATGGCTGCCGCCAGGCGAAGGAGGCGCTCTACGCCGACCCGTCCCTGGAGCGCGCGCCCATCGCCATCCCCGGCCGGGGCTCGTCGCTCATCGGCGGCACGCTGCGCACGGAGCTGACGCGCGAGGAGCTGGACCGCGTCCTCACCGACGGCTTCTTCCCCGTGACGCCCGTCACCGAGCTGCCGCGCACCGCGCGCCGCACCGGCCTGGCGCAGATGGCGCTGCCCTACGCCCAGGACGCCGGGGTGTCCCGTCACCTGGCCGCCTTCCTCACCCGGCAGGCGCAGGCGCTCGCGTCCAGCCCGGACGCGCCGGTGGACGTCAGCGGTAAGGCCTTCCTCCACCCCACGGCGGTGCTCTTCAACGGCGGCGTCTTCAAGGCCGGCCCGCTGAAGGCGCGCGTCATGGAGGTGATCAACGGCTGGCTCACGGCGGATGGCGGAGAACCCGCCAAGGCGCTGGAGGGCGCGGACCTGGACCTCGCGGTGGCGCGCGGCGCCGCCTATTATGGTTGGGTGCGCCAGGGGCACGGCCTGCGCATCCGCGGCGGCACGGCCCGCGCCTACTACGTGGGCGTGGAGACGGCGATGCCCGCGGTGCCCGGCATGGAGCCGCCCGTGAAGGCGCTCTGCGTGGCCCCCTTCGGCATGGAGGAGGGCACGCAGGCGGACGTCCCGCCCCAGGAGTTCGGGCTCGTCACCGGTGAACCCACCCGCTTCCGCTTCTTCTCCTCGTCCCTGCGGCGCGACGACAAGGTGGGCGTCATGCTGGAGGACGTCGACACCGAGCTGGCCAGCGGCGGGCTGGAGGAGCTGGCCCCCATCGAGACGACCATGCCCGGTCAGCCCTCCGTCTTCAGCGACCTGACGCCCGTCAACCTCCAGGCGGCGGTGACGGAGGTGGGGACGCTGGAGCTCCGGTGCCTGGAGAAGGATGGCCCCGGGCGCTGGAAGCTGGAACTCAACGTCCGCATGAAGGAGTAGAAAGCCATCCGTCAATCGGAGGCGTATGCGAATCGTTGGCATCGACCTGGGCACCACCCATTGCGCCGTGGCATCCGTGGACCCCTCGCGGGGCGCGGGTGCCCCCGTGGAGGATTTCGCCCTTCCGCAGCTCGTCCGCCAGGGCGAGGTGGCCCCGCGGGCCCTGTTGCCCTCCACCGTGTACGTGCCCGCCGGCCACGAACTGGCGGAGGGCTCGCTCACGCTGCCCTGGGGGGATGACGGCGGCCCGTGGGTGGTGGGTGAGCTGGCGCGCTGGCAGGGCTCGCGCGTGCCGGGGCGGCTGGTGGCCAGCGCCAAGAGCTGGCTGTGCCACCCGGGCGTGGACCGCTCCGCGCCCATCCTCCCCTGGGGTGCGCCCGCGGACGTCCAGAAGCTGTCCCCGGTGGACGCCAGCGCCCTGCTGCTGACGCACATGGCCCGCGCGTGGGATTTCGCGCACCCGGACGCGCCCCTGTCGAAGCAGGAGGTGGTGATTACCGTCCCCGCCTCCTTCGACGAAGCGGCCCGCGCCCTCACGGTGAGCGCGGCGCGCAAGGCCGGCCTGGAGAAGTTCACCCTGCTGGAGGAGCCCCAGGCGGCCTTCTACGACTACACCGCTCGCCACCGGGCGGACCTGGAGCAGACGCTCTCCAACGTCCGGCTGGTGCTGGTGGTGGACGTGGGCGGCGGCACCACGGACTTCACGCTGGTGCACGCGGGCCTGTCGCCCGAAGGCCCCATGCTGCGGCGACTGGCCGTGGGCGACCACCTGATGCTGGGCGGCGACAACATGGACGCCGCGCTGGCGCGCCGGGTGGAGGAGAAGCTCTTCACGGACGGCCGCCGCCTGTCCGCCACGCAGTGGACGCAGGCCATCCAGGCCGCGCGCACCGCGAAGGAGGCGCTGCTCGGCCTCGCCCCGCCGGAGAAGCACGGCGTGTCGCTGGTGAGTGGGGGCAGCAAGCTGCTGGGCGGCACGTTGTCCACGGAGCTGACGCGCGACGAGGCGCAGGCGCTGGTGCTGGACGGCTTCTTCCCCCTCACCACACCCGCTGACAGGCCACGCCGCGCCGCGCGAATGGCGCTTCAGGAGCTGGGCCTGCCCTACGTGCAGGACGCGGCGGTGACGCGGCACATGGCGGCCTTCCTCGCGCAGCACGCGGCGGCGGGCTTCGCCGCGCTGGGCGAGACGGCGCCGGCGGAGGGCGCCCTGCCCCGGCCGGACGCCATCCTGCTCAACGGCGGCGTGTTCAACTCGCCCCAGATTTCCGAGCGGCTGGTGGAGGCCCTCTCCGCCTGGTGGCCGAACGCGCCGCGCATTCCCCTGCTGCGGCACGAGTCCCTGGAGCTCGCGGTGGCCCGGGGCGCCGCGTACTACGGCCTGGTGCGGCGCGGCCACGGCCTGCGCATTGGCGGCGGCGCGGCGCGTGCCTACTACGTGGGCCTGCAGCGCGCGGCGGACAGCGCCGAGCAACCCGCGCTGTGCCTCATCCCCCGCGGCTTCGAGGAAGGCCAGAAGGTGGACCTGGGCGAGCGCCCCTTCTCGCTCACCCTGGGCCGGCCGGTGCAGTTCCAGCTCTACTCCACCACCAGCGACCGCATCGACAAGCCCGGCGACCTGGTGCCGCTGGCGGAGGACCTCAAGCCGCTGCCGCCCATCCACACGCTGCTCAAGGGCGCCTCCAACAAGGTGGCCGAGGTGCCCGTGCACCTCCAGGCGGCGCTGACGGAGATTGGCACGCTGGAGCTGTACTGCGTGTCCAACGTCGCGGACGAGCGGTGGCGCCTGGAGTTCGAGCTGCGCGGCACCGGCGGCTCGCACGAGCTGACCGTCACCGAGTCCATGCCCGCGCGCTTCGTCGAGGCGAAGGACAACATCGAGCGCGTCTACGGCAACAAGCCGCTGCCCATTGGCCCCAAGGACGTGAAGCAGCTCGGGCGCACGCTGGAGAAGGCCCTGGGCTCGCGTGAGACGTGGCGCGTGCCGGTGCTGCGGGAGATGTGGAGCACCCTCTTCGCGGGCGCGAGCAAGCGCCGGCGCTCGGAGGACCACGAGCGTGTCTTCTACAGCCTCACCGGCTTCAGCCTGCGGCCGGGCTTCGGCTACCCGCTGGACGGCTGGCGCGCGGAGCAGACCTTCGGCCTGTTCGACGCGCTGGTGCAGCACCACACGGACAAGGCGGTGTGGACGGAGTTCTGGGTGATGTGGCGCCGCATCGCGGGCGGACTGGACGAGGCGCGGCAGCAGAAGCTGTACGCGTACCTCCAGCCCCACCTGGCGCGGAAGGTGCCACCGGACGCGCCCCCGCCAGGGAAGCTCAAGGGCATCCAGCCCGAGGGCCTGGAGGAGATGGTCCGCACCGCGGCCTCGCTGGAGCACCTGCAACCGGGTGACAAGGCGGAGCTGGGCCGGTGGATTGCCGCGCGGCTGAAGGCCGAGGCGAAGTCCGGCGGCCCGTGGGCCTGGTCCCTGGGACGGCTGGGCGCGCGCGTGCCCCTGTACGGCAGCAGCCACAAGGTGGTGGACGTGGACACGGCCGAGGCGTGGCTCACGCTGCTGCTGGAGCTGGACCTGCGGAAGATTGACGGCGCGTCCTTCGCGGCGGCGCAGCTCGCGCGGCTCACGGGTGATCGCACGCGCGATCTGGACCCGGACCTGCGCGAGCGCACGGCCCAGGCCCTGCTGGCGGCGAAGGCCTCCGAGACCTGGGTGCGAATGGTGCGCGAAGTCGTGGCGCTGGAAGCCGCGGACGAGGCTCGCGCGCTCGGGGATACGCTCCCCGCCGGTCTGCGGCTGTCGTAGGACTGGAAGAAATGCTCCCGCGGGAGTTGGACCTGGAAGGTCCAGCCCCCGGGAGCTGGGACAGTGACGGTGGTTCAGCCCTGCGCGGCGGCGACAGGCTCGGCGGGGGATTCACCCGCTTCGGGGCTCGCCGCGGCCGGCACGACCTGGAGCACCGGGGCCGCCTCTTCCACCGGCGCGGCGGCGGCGTCCTTGCCTGCCTTGGGCTTCTTGCTGCCGGCGCCCGAGCGACACGTGCGGCACCAGGGCTGATTCCGGATGGCGCCATCCGCCATCTTCCGCAGGCCGAACTGCGCCAGCGGCTTCAGCGTCTTGCACTTGATGCACATCAGCGAGATGAGCACCTCTTGGCCATCCGCGTCGTAGACGGCGGACTTGCGACGCTTGCGCGGCTGGCCCTGCCCCGGTTCACGCTGCTTCGCCTTCTCAGGCGCAGGCGGCGCCATCATCGGGGTTACTTTGTAGAGCATGTCGGTTCCTCCAGCTCACGGGAGTCCACCCACGCAGGCCCTGGGCCACCTCGGAGTGGACACTCGCAGGGACTAGAGTAGGACCTCCGCTTCCCGTTGGAAACTGATCCCAGGCCGAAAAATCGGCCCCCGGCGCGATTTCTGTGTCCTTCCCCTGGGGTGAGTCCTTTCGTTCACCCTCAGCGGATCAGCCGTCGTCCGAATTTTCAGCCGGGACGCGCTCAGCGCGCCTCCTGCTGACACTCTGCTACACCCGTGTAGCGGACACGTCCCAGGTCGGGGGCCTCCAGCGTGCCGCCCCGGGCTTTCCCGTAGGCGACGAGCGCTTCGCGCAAGTCGAGCCCGTCGACAGGGGTCATCTCGATGCGCTCCGGTGGCACGGTGCTCAAGAGGGGCTCCAGCCCGTCACCGCCTCGCGCCAGAAAGTCCGGGAGGGCTACCCGGTACATCTTGCGGGAGTCGAGGACGAGCGGCTGACCGCCGGCGAGCGCCACTCCCGAGAACCGCCCAGGCCCCGGGCAGCGCTCCAGCGTCACCTCGAGGCCGGAGACGGCGAAGACGGAGCCCATGTCGTTGCCATAGGCCAGGTGCAGCAACCGCGACAGCTCGGGGCCCGTCAGGGTGGCCACGGCCACCGTGTTGTCGAAGGGCAGCACCTCGAACACCTGACCGAAAGTGAGCGGCCCCGCGGACAGGTCCGCGCGGACGCCGCCCGGGTTCATCAGCCCCACGTCCGCGTTGGCCGACGCACGCAGCACGTCCGCCACCAGATTGCCCAGCGCGCCCTCCTCCGTGTAGCCGCGGGCCAGGGGCGTGGCCGCCACGAGCCCCAGCTGGCGATTCTGCGCCTCCCGCGCCAGCTCCAGCGCTGGCGCCAGCAGCGGCGCCACCTGCGCGTCAGGCACCACCGGCTCCGCCATGAACGACGCGGGCTCCAGGCGCACCTGGGGCTCGTTCCGCAGGCGGCGGCCGTCACACGTTCCCTGGGTGGCGTCCACCTTCGCACAGAGGGGAATGGCGGCCTGGATGCGGGTGCGCTCGGGCAGGATGCGGCGACTGTCCGGGTCCACGAACAGCTCCACCACGCCCAGGGAGCGCGCCAGCCCCGTCGTCTCGATGATGGGCACCTGGGCGAAGAAGTGGCCCATCGTCTGGTGGGTGTGTCCCGCCACGATGGCGTCGACCGTGCCTGGCGGCAGGAGCTTCAGCATCGACAGAATCTCCGCGTCGCCCTCGTCGCAGCTCGACGTGTCGCGGGGGTTGCTCAAGTCCGCGCACTTGCCTCCCGCATGCGCCACCACCACGACCACCTCCGCGCCGCGCGCGCGCAGGGAACGGGATGCTTCCAGCGCGGCGGGCGCCAGGGGCAGGAAGCGCAGGGACGACACGTTGGCGGGATTGGTGACCTTGGGGGTGTCCTCCGTGGAGAGCCCGATGATGCCCACCTTCACGCCCTTGACCTTCATCAGGTACGTGCCGTCATTGCCTGTCCAGGCGGGGCGCGCGCCGGTGGAAGCGTCACGGAGGTTCGCCGACAACATGGGGAATCGCGCCTGGCCGATGCGCGCCTTGAGCGCACCCAGCGCGTCATCCCCGGGCCGCAGCGCCATGGAACCCGGCCCCACGGGGCCATAGTCGAACTCGTGGTTGCCAATGGCGGCCGCGTCCACCCCCAGGTGGTTGTACACGTCGATGACGACGGCCCCTTCCGTGAGGTTGGAAGGCAACGTGCCCTGGAACATGTCGCCCGCGTCCAGCAGCACCACGCCGCCCGGGTTGGCCGCGCGCAAACGCGCTACGTAGGCCGCGAGCGTGGCGGCGCCGCCCTCCTCCACCACCTGGCCGTCCTTCAGTGGCGTGCGATGAGGCTCCACCTGTCCGTGGAAGTCGTTGATGCCCACCAGGGTGATGCGGATGGGCTCCGGCGGCGCGCCGCGGGTCCAGATGCCGGAGCACGCGGTGGTGGCCCCGAACGCCAACGCGAGGGCGATGAGTCGAAAGAAACGCATGAGGGCGCGCACTTCAGCGCGGCGCGCGCCCGCTGGCAACGCGCTTCAGTCGCGACGGCGACGCCCCACCCGCACCAAAGCGAGCAACGCGAACGCAGCGGTGGCCGGCACGGAGGCCGAAGCACACGAGCAGCCCGACTCGTCGGGACGATTGCCCGGGCTTGGCGCGGGCCCCGGACCACCGGAGCCACCTCCGTCCCCCAGGCCACCGTCCGAGCCCCCGTCCGTCCCCCCGTCCGAATCGAACCGCGTGTCGATTCGCAGCGCGGGGTCGAAGGCCTCGGCGACCGCCGGCCAGCGCGCGTACAGGAAGCGCTGCGGGTTGGAGAACGCGTCACTGCCCACGAAGAGCCCGTCGGGATAGGCCGTGCCCAGCGACGACGCGGTGACGGCGAGGGCCACTGGGTCATTCGCCCGGATGACGCCCCCATCCGCGTCCGCCAGCCGGAACGAGCCCACGAGGGTCCTCGCGCGCCGCTCATAGACGGCGAACGCATCCGCGCCCGTGTCCGCGACCAGGATGTACCCTTCGCCATTGCGCGCGCGGTACAGCGCGACCCGGCCCACATTGGCGGAGAGCTCGCCCGAGCCCTGGATGGAGAGCCGATCTCCAGTAACGCCCGCGTCCGCGGCCGCCGGATAGCGCCACAGGCCCTGCCCCTGCTGGGTGACGAACAGGGAGTCGGACGCCTCGTCCACGGCCAGGCCCGCGATGGGCCCCGTCGTGGTGAGCGTACGAACCAGGGTGGCCGTCACGCGCCCCGTGTCTCCGTCCAGTTCGTACTGCTGGAGCACACCCGTGGACGTGCCAGCGAACACATAGAACCGGCCCGAGTCCTCGTTTTGATAGAGCGCCACGGCGGAGAACTCCGTCCCCGTCAGGAAGCCCGCCGCGCCAATCCGCATCACCCGGTCCGCACGGTCGGGGTCCAACGTGTAGGCCGCCAGTTCGTTGAAGTTGATGCTGGCCGCCACCACCAGGGTCTGCTGCACCCCGGACAGCGGGAAGCCGTCCCGCACGGCCACGGCCGACATCGGGCCGTCCGAGAGCTCCGCATCCAGTTGCTCGCCCCCCAAGCCGAAGGTGACGAGGCCCGCGTAGGGGCTGTTGTAGGCGGTGAGGAACAGGCTGCTGCTGGGGGCGCCGGGACTCACCCAGAGCGCCACGTCCTGGAGCACCCCGCCGGTGATGGACGGGGCGGGCTCGGACTGCGCTGTCGGCGACACGGCGACCTGCGCGGACACCGGAGTGCCCAGGAGCAGCGCCGCCAGGGCCAGGGGGGTTGGGTTGCGCATGACCGCCTCCAGACTGAGCAATGTGAGCGCCCTAACTTGGCACGAGGCGTCAGGCTTTCAAGTAGGAAGCGGCCGGGAACGGTTGGCGATGGGTGACAGCGTCGGCTAGAAAGTGCGTCTTCCAGCCAACACAGAAAAGAACATGGCGACCAAGCGCGCACTCATCACGGGCATCACGGGGCAGGACGGCAGCTATCTCGCGGAGCTGCTCCTTTCGAAGGGCTACGAGGTGCACGGCATGGTGCGCCGCTCGTCGGAGGAGAAGTTCGAGCGCATTCAGCACCTGCACGGGAAGATTCAGCTCCACCAGGGCGACTTGCTGGACCAGTTCTCGCTCGCGGCGTTGCTCAACCTGACGAAGCCCGACGAGGTCTACAACCTGGCGGCGCAGTCCTTCGTGCCCACCAGTTGGAACCAGCCGGTGCTCACGGGTGAGTTCACCGCGCTGGGCGTGACGAAGATGCTGGAGGCCATCCGCCACACCCGCCCGGAGGCGCGCTTCTACCAGGCGTCGTCCAGCGAGATGTTCGGCAAGGTGCTGGAGGTTCCGCAGACGGAGGACACGCCCTTCTATCCGCGCAGCCCGTACGGTGTGGCCAAGGCCTACGGCCACCACATCACGGTGAACTACCGCGAGTCCTTCAACCTGTTCGCGGTGAGCGGCATCCTCTTCAATCACGAGTCGCCGCGCCGGGGCCTGGAGTTCGTCACGCGCAAAGTCACTTACAACGTGGCGCGCATCAAGCTGGGCCTCCAGGAGAAGCTGCCCATGGGCAACCTGGACGCCAAGCGCGACTGGGGCTTCGCGGGCGACTACGTGGACGCCATGTGGCGGATGCTCCAGCAGCCGCAGGCCGAGGACTACGTGGTGGCCACCAACGAGACGCACACCGTGCGCGAGCTGGTGGAGATTGCCTTCGCGCGCGTGGGCCTGGACTGGGAGAAGCACGTCTTCATCGACCCGGCCTTCGTGCGCCCCGCCGAGGTGGACCTGCTCATCGGTGACCCGGCCAAGGCGAAGACGAAGCTGGGCTGGGAGCCCAAGGTCCGCTTCAAGGAGCTGGTGGAGATGATGGTGGACGCGGACCTGGAGCGCGTGAAGGCGGGGCAGCGGTAGATGCGCATTCTGGTAACAGGCGCGGATGGCTTCGTCGGCCGGCACTTGTGCGCCCTGCTGCGCGCCGCTGGCGACGAGGTGGTGGAGGCCCATGGGCCGCGCGGTGAGGGCATCAACAGCAACGCCCTGCACTTCGACGTGGCCAATGAAGCCTCGGTGAAGGCGGCGGTGGCCGAGGTGAAGCCCGAGGGCATCATTCATCTGGCGGGCTTCAGCTCGGTCGCGAAGAGCCACCACAACCCGTCCCGGGTGTTCGCGGTGAACACCATGGGCGTGGTGCACCTGCTCACCGCGGTGCGCGAGAGCGTCCCGAAGGCGCGTGTGGTGCTGGTGGGCTCTGGCGAGGTGTACGGCCCGGTGCCCGAAGGCACGCGCGCCACCGAGGACACCCCCGCGGTGCCCCTGAGCCCCTACGCGGCCTCCAAGTCCGCAGCGGAGCTGGCCGCGGTGCAGTTCCACCGCAGCTACGGGCTGGAGGTCGTCATGGCGCGGCCCTTCAACCACCTGGGCGCGGGGCAGGACCCCACCTTCGTGGTGCCCTCGTTCGCGGCGCAGATTCGCGCCATCGGGCTGGGCACGGTGGACCCGGTGCTGCGCACGGGCAACCTGGATGCGGTGCGCGACTTCTCCCACGTCCGCGACGTGGTGGAGGCCTACCGGCTGCTGCTCGACAAGGGTGAGTCGGGGCAGGCGTACAACATCGGCAGCGGTGAGGGCCGCACCATCCGCAGCCTGCTGGAGGAGATGCTGTCGCTGGCGGGGGTCAACGCGCGCATCGAGCTGGACCCCGCGCGCCTGCGGCCCTCCGACATTCCCAGCCTCGTCGGCGCTCCCGACAAGCTGAAGGCGCTGGGTTGGGCCCCGAAGCTGACCGTGGCGGACGCGCTGCGCGATGTGCTCGGCCCCCGCGTGCCCGGCGCGGCGTGAGCAAGCGAAGGCGCGCGCGTGTCCCCAAGGATGCGCGCGCGTCGGAAGCTCGGCTGGGCCACCGCTGCCGCGCCAGCTTCGATGGGACTGGCGTCGCGGGCCCGCGATTCCGAAGTGGACGGCCCGTGACGAGGCGACGCGTCAGGCGTCCCCGTTCACTGAAGCGCCGCCCAGGCCTGAAGCCGCCGCTCCAACGCCGTGAGGGTCCACAGGTCCGCCGGATTGTCTGGCCGCACCTGGGCCAGGTCCCGCTGAAGCGCCTCGCGTGCCCCCACCACGCCCCACTCCGACAACACCCGCAGCGCCATCAACGAGTGCTTGCGCGCCACCAGCGCGAGCAGCACCGCCACGACGCGAGGGCTTCGCTCGTCAGCCAGCCGCTGCACCGCCTCGTGACGCGCCTCGGGCGTGGAGTCCGGCGCCTCCAGCACTTCGGCCAGCGAGGTGAAGCGCGCATCATCCAGCAACGGGCGTGGGCCGGGCTGCGGCTCCCAATGCTCCACGGTGACGTTCGTCCGGCCCAGGCAGACGCACTCCCGGCGCACGCCGTCATCGCCGAAGAGGTCCATGATGCGATCTCTCGACGGCGTGCCTCCCACGAGCAGTTGCCCCGCACGTTGGGAAAGCGCGGGTGACACGCCGAGCAGATGGACGCGCAGCACCGTGGCCTCGGCCGCGGCGCTCTGCTCGGTGGAGGCACGGGGCCACTTGAGGAAGACCTCCGCCATCCCCCGCTCATGGACGTACCAGCGGTACTCCAGCCACACGGCGCTGGGGCGGAGGGCGAAGCGGGCGTCTTCCTCCTCGCGGAGCCGGGGGGCGCCTTCCGCAAGCCCGGTGAAGCAGCGTTCCAGCAGGACCAGGGCGTCGGAGAGCGTCATGAAGGTGGGCAGTGTAGCGACGTTTGTCAGGCCGCTGGGCCATCAACGTTCGTGTACAATCAACACCATTTCCGAGGTCGCCCATGAGCGAAGCAGAACAGCAGCGGTTCACCTTCTTCTGGCAGTCGCACTCCCCCTTCTCCCAGTGGCACCCTTCCGACTTCGCCGTGGACGGCGTGCGCTACGTGTGTGCGGAGCAGTACATGATGGCAGGCAAGGCGCGGCTCTTCGGTGACAAAGAGGCGCTGGCGAGCATCCTGTCATCGAAGTCGCCCAAGACGCACAAGGCCCTGGGTCGCAAGGTCCGCGATTTCGACAACGCGCGCTGGGAGAAGGCGCGTGAGCGCATCGTCTACGAGGGCAACCGCGCGAAGTTCACCCAGAGCCCGGAGCTGTTGAAGGCACTCCTGGCCACCGCGGGCACGGCGTTGGTGGAAGCCAGCCCCGTGGATCGCATCTGGGGTGTGGGGTTGGATGAGGAGGACCCGCGCATCCATCACCCCGCGAAGTGGCGAGGACTGAACCTGCTGGGCAAGGTCCTCACGAAGCTGCGCGAGGACCTGCTGGCGGAGGGCGTCACCGAGGCGGCCCCCGCTGAGTCGTAGGGCTCAGAAGTCGTAGCGCACGGGAGCCTGGTCTGACACGACCAGGTTCACCGTGCCCGAGGTCTTCCCGAACTGCGCCCCGAAGCGCTGTGAAACCGAGGACACGTCGAAGCGAGGACTGGCCCGCAGGAGCGCCTTGCACCGGTCGTTGTTCCCATCGTGCACCAGCACCAGGTTCGCCACGGGCGTGCCATCCGCGCCCTGCTGGAGGTTCCCATCCCAGGCCAGCGAGTACGTGTGCTCGGCGCAACCTCCGCCATGCATCACGGCCAGCGTCAGGATGCCACCGTCCACCGTGGCGCTTCGGACATTGATGGGGTCCTTCGGCTCGGGATTGGGCGTCACCACCAGGGGCTGGACGTCCGCCTTCGCCTCACCTTCCTCGGCAGGCGGAATCTCGGTGGCCTGCGTGTCTTCAGGGGCCGGGGCCGTCGCCTCTGCGCTGGCTTCGGCCTCGGCGGGTGGCGGCTCCGCCGGAGCAGCGCCTGTCTCCTGCCGGCTCGCACAGCCCGCGAGCAGTCCGCACAGCATCACCCCACTCCAGACGAGCTTTCGCATACGTCTCCTTATCGCCGCAGCGCGGCCTCGTACGCCGCCAAGGTACCCTCGGCGGTCCGCTTCCAGGTGAACTTCGCGGCCTGCGCCTTTCCACGCTCCGCGAGCGCCCGCCGTTCCTCCGGCGAGTGGAGCAGCCGGTCCAGCGCTCTCGCGAGCCCGTTCGCGTCGTCGGGCCCCACGCTCAGCGCGGCGTCGCCACAGACCTCCGGCAGTGAGCCCGCGGTGGAGACGATGGTGGGCGTCCCCAGCCGCATCGCCTCCAGCGGCGGCAGCCCGAACCCCTCATAGCGAGAGGGGAACACGAACACGGCCGCGCGGCGCATCAGCTCGTAGAACACGGCGTCGGACTGATAGCCGAGCGAGCGCACCTCGAACCCCTCCGAGCGCAGCCGCGAGATGCGCGCCTCCACCCGCCCCGCGCCGAACCAGCTCTGTCCCGCCAGCACCAACGAGGCAGGCCGCCCCCGCAGTCGCAGCCGCTCCAACGCGTCCAGCACCAGGTCCACGTTCTTCCGCACGTCGAGCGAGCCCGCGTAGAGCACGTACTCCTTCGGCAGTGAGAGCGCGCGCAGGAAGTCCTTGCTGGTGTCGTCCAGGACTGGCGCATGGACGTGGTCCACGCCATTGGGCACCACCACCGTGCGCGACTCCGCTTCCGGGTAGCGAGCCAGCAGGTCCTGTCGCGTGCGCTCGCTCACGCACACCACCTGGTCCGCCACCATCAGGCTGCGCGACAACCACAGCCGGAACTGCCAGCGGAACGCGGCCGACACCGTCTCCGGCATCAGCAGCGGAATCAAATCGTGCACCGTCAGCACGTACTTCATGCCGGGAGCGCGGATGAGGGGCAGGTTGAAGTTACCGTGTGCGTGGTACAGCGGCGCATCCGAGCGCTGGAGCACGCGCGGCAAGCCGCCCAGCGTCCAGGCGGTGCGCCCTGCCTTCGCACGAGGGGCCTCGCCGGATGACTGAGCCCCTACGCGGGTGAGCTGGACGCCGAGCGCCTCCAGGGCGGAGGCCAGGCAACGGGTGTACAGGCCGATGCCGGTGGTCGGCTCGTCCCAGAGTGTCGCGTCGAAGGCGATAGGTCCCATGGACACGGTGCGCCTCATAGCACGTGCGTGTGATAGGCAGGGCCCACATGGCGATCCACCAGTTGATACCGAGCTTTGTCCCCGGCGACGCCACCGGGCAGGCCGCGCTGCACCTGCAGCTCCTGCTGCGCCGCATGGGGCACGCGGGCGCGCTGTATGCGGACGAGGTGGGCCCGGGACTCGAAGGGCTGGCCAGCCCCGCGTCCGCGCTGCGTCCCGAGCCCGGTGACCTGGTCCTCTACCACCACGGCATCGCCTCCCCGCTCAGCAGCCGGCTGATGCACCTGCCCTGCCGGCGCGGCATCGTCTTCCACAACATCAGCCCCGCACGTTTCTACGAAGGGCTGCCGCTGGCGGACGCGCTGGTGGCGGGACGGGCCCAGCTCGCCGCGATGGCCCCCTTCGCGGATGTGGCCATCGGCGTGTCGGACTTCAACGCCGCCGAGCTGCGCGTCGCGGGTTACCGCAACGTCCACACGGTGCCCCTCTTCATCGAACCGGAGCGATTCTCCCGCGCCAGCGCGGACGCGAAGATGCTCCAGCAGCTCGAAGGTCCAGGCCCCGTGCTGCTCGGCGTGAGCCGGGTCATGCCGCACAAGCGCTTCGAGGACCTGCTCGCGCTCCACCGCGAAGTCCTGCGGCTGCGCCCCCAGGCCCGCTTGCTGATGGTGGGCGGCTACGAGCCCGGCAGCCGGTACTTCCGCATGCTCCAGCGCGAGGCGCGCGGCCTGCGCGGCGTGAGCTTCCTGGGACGGCTGAGCCACGCGCAGCTCGTGGCCGCGTACCGCTCCGCTTCCGTCTTCGTCTCCATGAGCGAGCATGAGGGCTTCGGCGTCCCCCTCATCGAGGCCATGGCCGCCGAGGTGCCCGTGCTGGCCTACGCGGCCGCCGCGGTGCCGGAGACCCTGGGCGGCGCGGGCGTGGCCTTCGACCAGAAGCGCTTCGCCTTCCTCGCGGAGCTGGCGGTGGACCTGAGCGAGGACCTCTCCCTGCGCGGGCCCGTCATCGCTGGACAGACGCGGCGGTTGGAGCACTTCTCCGCGCCTTCCGTGCAGACCGCCTTCACGAAGGCACTGGAGACGGTGCTCCCCCGCCCCGCGCCCACGAAGCCCCGGAAGGTTCCGGCGCGTCCCCGGGTGGCGATGGTGGTGCAGCGCTACGGCGAGGTGACGGGCGGCGCGGAGAAGCTCGCCGCGCAGATGGCCGAGCATCTGGCTCCGCACTGGGACCTCACCGTGCTGACGACCTGCGCGAAGAACCACCTCGTGTGGGACAACGCGTTTCCGCCCGGCCCCGACGTCGTGGACGGCATCAAGGTGTTGCGCTTCCCGTCCACGCGGGTGCGTAACATCCGAGGCTTCAACGGCCTGTCGCGGCAGGTGTTCGACAAGAGCAACGAGCGGCTGCGCGAAGAGCAGTGGGTGGCCGAGCAGGGCCCCATGTGCCCCGGCCTGCTGCACCACCTGGCCACCGAGCGCGACGCCTACGACGGCTATCTCTTCTTCACCTACCTCTACGCGCCCACGGTGTGGGGACTGCCGCTGGTGGCGGACCGGGCCCTCCTGGTGCCCACGACACATGATGAGGCCCCCGTCCGCTTCGGTACGTATCGGGACGTCTTCGAACGCCCGCGCGCCCTGCTCTGCCTCACGCCGGAGGAGCACACGCTCATCGAGAAGTACTTCCCGAATCACGCCCCCACGCGCGTGGTGGGCGTGGGCGTGGACCGGCCTCGGGCGGATGGCGCGCGCTTCAAGGAGAAGCACGGCATCCACCGGCACTACCTGCTCTACATCGGCCGTCAGGAGCCGGGCAAAGGCGTGCCGGAGCTGCTCGAGTACCACCAGTCCCTGAAGAACCGCTTCGAGGACGCGCCGGACCTGGTGCTCGCGGGCGACACCAACATGGAGCTGTCCGGCGAGGGCGTGCGCTACCTGGGCCGCATCGACGAGCAGGACAAACACGACGCGCTGGCGGGGGCGTTGGCGGTGGTGGTGCCGTCCCGCTACGAGAGCCTGTCGCTGCTCACGCTGGAGTCCTTCGCCCAGGGCACGCCCGTGCTCGTGAACGGGCGCTCGGACGTGCTGGTGGGACAGGTGGAGCGCAGCGGCGCGGGCCGCGCGTACACGGACCTGGAGTCGTTCATCCAGGGCCTGCGCGAGGTGGGCTCGGAGCGTGGGCCCATGGGCAAGCGGGGCCTGGCGTACGTGAAGAAGCAGGGCTGGCCGCAGGTGGTGGCGGCCTACCGGGAAGAAATGCAACGCATCCTCGAGGAGAAGCGCTGATGAAGTTACTGGGACGGGACATCCCCGCGCGGGAGCTGATAGCCCGCATCGAGGAGCGCCTGCGCACGCGCGGCCTCCCCACCTCCGAGGAAGTGGAGCTGCCGCCCGAAGGCGTGGAGCCCCGGGTGGAGCCGCTGACCTTCAACCTGCATGCGCTGGAGGAGTACGCGGACGCCACGCGCGCCCTCCCCCTGCACACCCACCGGGGTGGCGTGGGACAAGTCGTCCTGCTGGCCAAGTGGGCATTCCGCAAGTCGTGCCAGGTGTTCATCAACGAAGCGCTCGGCAGGCAACGCGTATTCAACGGACACGTGCGCGACTCCTACGCGCAGCTGTCCGCCGAGGTGCTCCGTCTGCGCCGCGAGGTGGAGGCACTCCGGGCGAGGCCAGTCCCCGCGGTTTCCGATGCAGCGGTGCCGCGGCAAGCGCTCGCACAGCGACGCGAGCACGAAGCGGCGCCGTCCGCCGTGGCGCAGCCGCCGACCGCGCCGGTCTCCACGACGGCCCCAGGCGTAGACACCGTGCTGCCCAAGCCGCGTGCCCCCAAGGCCCAGTCACGACAGCCAGCTCGGCCGAAGCAGCCGGTGAGCGCGGCTTCTACAGAAGTGGATTCGACCTCGGCGCCTCGTGCGCCGGCCGCGGGCGAGCCGGTCACCAGCAAGACGGCCCGTGCGAAGAAGGCCGCGCCTTCTGCGCCTGCCCAGCCCTCAGCGGAGGCTTCGCCACGCCGGAGCGCCTCCGGACAGAAGAAGCGCCGCAACAAGAAGTCCCGGTGAAGTCCCCCTGAGGAGGGGCACGGCGCCTGCCCCGGACCTCCTGAACAGACCGACACCTTGCATTGACGGCCCATCTGCACCTGTGCTCAATCGAAAACGTGCATGCGCCCTTCGTCAGCGTCGTCATCCCCGCCTTCAACGAGGGCGAGCGACTGCCTCGCTTCGTCGCGGAGCTCACGCGCGTGTTCCTCGAGCGGAGCGCCCCGCCGGTGGAGTTCGTCGTCGTCGACGACGGCAGCGCGCCCAAGCAGGCCGAACTCCAGCGCGCCAGCGTAGAGGCGGCCCAGGCTCGCTTCGCCACCGCGGGGGCGCGGCACCAGTTCACCTACGTGGCAGCGCCTCGCAACCAGGGAAAGGGCTCGGCCATCCGGCTCGGCTGGCGTCACGCGTCAGCGGGCGTCACGTGGCTGGCCTTCTTGGACGCGGATGGCGCCATCAGCGCCGAGGAGTTTCACCGGCTGGTGACGCTGAGCGCCTCGGAGCTGGCGCAGAACCTGGACGTCCTGGCCGGCTCACGCATCCTCATGGCCGGACGCCGCGTCGTGCGCAGCCTCCACCGCCACCTGCAGGGCCGCATCTTCGCCACGCTCACGGATGCGAACTTCAAACTCCACTTCTACGACACGCAGTGCGGGGTGAAGTTCGTCCGCGCGGACATCCTGCGGCCGCTCCTGGACGTCCTCCAGGAGCAGCGCTGGCTCCTGGACGTGGAGTTGCTGGTGCTGCTGAAGCGCCAGGGCGCGCGCTTCCTGGAGGTCCCCATCGACTGGGAGGACTTCGGAGGTTCCAAGGTCATCCCAGGGCTCGACGCGGCGCGCATGTTCTGGGGGGTGCTGCAACTGCGTCGGCGATTGGAGCATGTGTCCCTGCCTACCCACCGTGACGCGTTGCCCAAAGGCGAGCCACACGCCCAGCGGTAGGCAGGAGCGTCACTGTGTAGGCGTGCAGCCCTGCCCTGCCTGCACGGCGACACGGGCCCTCACCTCCAGTGACAAGCCCGCTTGATTTCCGGACGGCACACCGCGAAATAGGTCCCGCTTGGAAGCCGTTTCTCCAGGTTCCTCCCACACTGTTCGTGACATGCGCGCCTTGACTGACCTGCCCTCCGACCCCACCCCTCCTCTGACCCTGGGCCTGCCGGGCTTTGTCTTCGAGGACCTGTATCGCCCCGCTGGTCTGCGCCGGTTGGCGGAGCGCTTCGACGCACAGCTCACCGAGGATGAGCCCGAGCTCTTCCAGGCCTTCGACGCGTACCGCAAATCTGGCGGCACGAGCGTCAGCGGCGCCGCGGAGTCGGACCTGCTCGTCCGCGTGTCGCGCCACGTGTCGCGCTTCGTCACGCGCCTCTTCCGAGTGGAGCAGGAGCTGGAGCGCCTGTCCGGCCGCCTCAAGGGCGAGCTGCCGCTCTTCGACTTCAAGCGCGAGTTCATCACCCGCCGCGTCTTCAAGAAGGGCGCCGCGGACCGCCCGGCGCTGGCGGAGTTCCCCTCGCTGGACGCGCGCATGCGGCTGATGCTTCAGTTGGGCTTCCCGGAGGCGCTGGCCACCGGGGACCTGGAGCGGGGTCTGGCGGAATCCGTCCTCTCGCTGATGGACCTGGAGCGCCTGTTCTCCAACGCGCTGCCCGCCGAGCGCCAGGGCGAGGCGGAGGCCCTGCGCGCCCGCTGGTCCGCGCTGCGCGAGGTGCTGCTGTCCACGCCCGAGGGCAAGGACGCCTTCGGCTCCAGCCTCGTCACGCAGGGCGATGACGCCGCGGAGCTCCAGTCCGTGCGCGCGCTGCTGTCGCTGGCGGACCGTTGGACGTACGCGCGGGCGCTGCATCCGGAGACGAAGGACCTCTTCCACGCCTGGCCCACCCACCGGATTCCCAAGCCGCTGGTGTTCGACCAGCTCGTCCAGCTCCAGCGTCCGGACAACGAGCTGCCCGAGGCCACCGAGGGCCTGGAGCACCACCTCCGCCACCGCGACGGCTTCAAGCTCACCGACCGCCGGGGCACCTCGCGCGACGTGATGAACGAGGTGGACTACTGCGTGCTCTGCCACGAGCGGCAGAAGGACTCGTGCACCAAGGGCTTCCCCGCCAAGGACCCGGTGGCCGAGGGGCACCACTACAAGAAGAACCCGCTGGGCATCCCCCTCAACGGGTGCCCGCTCGATGAGCGCATCTCCGAGGCGCACCTGCTCAAGCGTGAAGGCAACTCCGTGGCCGCGCTGGCCATGGTGACGCTCGACAACCCGATGTGCCCGGGCACCGGCCACCGCATCTGCAATGACTGCATGAAGGCCTGCATCTTCCAGAAGCAGGAGCCGGTGAACATCCCCCTGGCGGAGACAGCCACGCTCACGGACGTGCTGAACCTGCCGTGGGGCTTCGAAATCTACGGCCTGCTCACGCGGTGGAACCCGCTCAACGTCCGCCGCCCATACGCGCTGCCCTACGTGGGCCGCAACGTGCTGGTGGTGGGGCTGGGTCCCGCCGGCTACACGCTGTCGCACTACCTCCTCAACGAAGGCTTCGGCGTCACCGGCGTGGACGGCCTCAAGATCGAGCCCTTCCCCGATGCGCTCGTGGGCCGCAATGGCCACTCGCTCCAGCCCATCCGCGACTGGTCCGCGCTCACCAGCGAGTTGGACGAGCGCATCCTGGAGGGCTTTGGCGGCGTGTCCGAGTACGGAATCACCGTGCGCTGGGACAAGAACTTCCTCACGCTCATCCACCTCACGCTGGCGCGCCGGGAGAGCTTCCGCATCCACGGCGGCGTGCGCTTTGGTGGCACCCTCACGGTGGAGGATGCGTGGGCGCTGGGCTTCGACCACATCGCCATCGCCGCTGGCGCGGGCCGCCCGACCATCATCGGGATGAAGAACAACCTCATCCGCGGCATCCGCAAGGCCAGTGACTTCCTGATGGCGCTCCAGCTCACCGGCGCGTTCAAGAAGGATTCGCTGGCGAACCTCCAGGTGCAGCTGCCCGCCATCGTCATCGGCGGTGGCCTCACCGGCATCGACACCGCCACGGAGCTGATGGCGTACTACCCGGTGCAGGTGGAGAAGGCGCTCGCCCGCCACGAGAAGCTGGTGTCCCAGGTGGGCGAGGAGGCCGTGCTGGCCCGCCTCGACGCGGAGGAGCGCGCCACCTACCAGACGTTCCTGGAGCATGGCCGCGCCGTGCGCGAGGAGCGCCAGAAGGCGAAGGCCCTGGGCCGCGACCCGGACTTCATCAAGCTGGTGCGCGCGTGGGGCGGCGTCAGCCTCGTCTACCGCCGCAGCCTCACCGAGTCCCCCGCCTACCGCCTCAACCACGAGGAAGTGACGAAGGCGCTGGAGGAAGGCATCCGCTTCATCGAGCGCATGAGCCCGGTGGAGGCCCTGCCGGACGCCTCCGGCGCGGTGCGCGCGCTGCGCTTCGAGCGCATGGTGACGGTGGACGGCAAGCTCAAGGGCAGCGGCCAGTTCTTCGAGCTGCCCGCGCGCACGGTGTGCGTCGCCGCCGGCACGTCCCCCAACGTCACGTACGAGAAGGAATACCCGGGCACCTTCCAGCTCGACGCGCGCGGCGAGTACTTCCAGAGCCACGAGCTGGTGGACACCGAAGACGGATTCTCGCTGGCGCCCGTGAAGGCGAAGGAAGACCCGGCCGCGAAGACGGGGTTCTTCACCTCGTACCAGAAGGACGGCCGCTTCATCTCCTTCTACGGCGACAACCACCCGACCTACGCGGGCAACGTGGTGAAGGCCATGGCCAGCGCGAAGGACGGCCACCCGCAGGTGGCGCGGCTGTACGCCAAGGAAGTGGCCGCGCTCGACTTCACCGACGAGGTGGCCCAGGCAGCGCGTGACGCGCGCCGCGCCGCGCACTTCGCCAGGCTGGACGAGGCGTTCACTGCCACCGTGGTGGCCGTCAACCGGCTGACGCCGACCATCGTCGAGGTGGTGGTGCGCGCGCCCTTCGCGGCCAGCCACTTCTCTCCCGGCCAGTTCTACCGGCTGCAGAACTTCGAGCGGAACGCGCCCGTGGTGGACGGCGTGCGCCTCACCATGGAGGGCCTGGCCCTCACCGGTGCCTGGGTGGACAAGGAGAAGGGGCTGATGGGCACCATCGTGCTGGAGATGGGCTCGTCCTCGCGCCTGTGCGCCGCGCTCAAGCCCGGTGAGCCGGTGGTGCTCATGGGCCCCACCGGCGCGCCCACGGAGATTGGCCACAACGAGACGGTGGTGCTCGTGGGCGGCGGTCTGGGCAACGCGGTGCTCTTCTCCATCGCCCGCTCGCTCAAGGCGGCTGGCTGCCGCGTCGTGTACTTCGCCGGCTACCGGCAGAAGTCGGACTCCTTCAAGCACGACGAAATCGAGGCCGGCACGGACCAGATTGTGTGGTCCGTGGACACCGGGGACACGATTGAGGCGCGCCGGCCGCAGGACGCGGCGTTCCGGGGCAACGTGGTGCAGGCGATGGTGGCCTACGCGGAGGGCAAGCTGGGCCCCGCCCCCGTCATCTCCCTGGCGGACGTGGACCGCATCATCGCCATCGGCTCGGACGGAATGATGCGCGCGGTGGCCGAGGCGCGGCACGGCGTGCTCCAGCCGCACCTCAAGCCGGGACACGAGGCCATCGGCTCCATCAACTCGCCGATGCAGTGCATGATGAAGGAAATCTGCGCCCAGTGCCTCCAGCGGCACGTGGACCCGGTGACGGGCAAGGAGACGTGGGTGTTCTCCTGCTACAACCAGGACCAGCGGCTGGACCAGGTGGACTTCGTCAACCTCCGGCAGCGCCTGCGCGGCAACACCGTCATGGAGAAGGTCGCCGACGTCTACCTGGCGCAGCTCTTCAAGCAGGCCCCGCACCTCAAGCGCGTCTGAGGCGAGAAGGCGGGGCCCGTCTTCACCGGCGTGTGCCGGTGAAGACGCGAATCATCTCCTGGTAGTTCTGGATGAGGTCTTCCTCACGCGTCAGGACGACGTCGATGTTCGCATCGCCGTAGTCGCGGCGGGCATCGGCCAGCGTCTGGAAGGCCTCCACCTGGGCGCGCATCGACGCCACCTGGGGCGCCATGCCCTGTTGCTGCTCGGGCGGAAGCTTCGCCTGGAGCGCCTCCAGCTTCTTCAGCTCCTCTTCGTATTGGAGCGTGCGCCCCAGCTGCCGCTGGCTGACGACGGCGGTGACGACCTCCGCGATGCCGTTGACGTCCGCCTCGGAGAGCTGTGCCTCGCGGCGCGCCTCGGCCTCCGCCTTGGCCTTGGCCTCCACCACCTTCAGGCCCTCGCGCGCGGCGGCCATGGCCTCCGGGGTGCCGGCGTCCACCAGCGCCCCCAGGTTCTGCAGGCCCTTCATGAGCGAGCCGTACACCTCCAACATCCGCCGCTGATAGCCCACGTACGCGTCCAGCTTCTCCTTCGTCACCGTGTAGGGGCCTGCCTCCACCACACCGTCGGGAGCGCCGGGGGCCTGCTCGCCCACCGCTCCAGCGGGCGGCCCGGAAGCGTCCTCGGGTTTCTTGCAGGCCGAGAAGGCCACGAGCACCCACAGTCCCCACAGCACCTTGCGCACGCGCATTCCTCCAGACGGAACATGTCAGCCCCTCATGTATGCTCCGGCAACCTGGGCGGTGAGAGGCGTCCCGCCTCTGTCTGTCACGGTGGGGTTGTTCCGGCCACTGAACAATCGCCGCATTACCTTTGACCAACCCTGCCGCGCTCGTGTACGAACCGCGGTTCTGTCGAAAGCGGTGGAGGGAATTTGAGGCTTTTCCTGGTTAGGCACGCGGATGCGGACGCGGAGATCCCCGAGGGTCTCGGTGACGAGGCACGCGCCCTCACCGCGAAGTCCCGCACCAGCACCGCCCAGCACTTCGCTTCGCTGACCGAGCGCATCGGTCCCGTGGGGCGCATCCTGACCAGCCCGCTGGTTCGCACGGTGCAGACGGCGCAGATCCTCTCCATCTCCGCCAAGTTCGAGGGCCCGCTGAAGGTGCATCGCTGCTTGCTGCCCGACATGCCCGTGGGCGCGGTGGAGCCGGTGCTCAACGAGTACGCGGACGAGAACCTCGTCCTCGTGGGTCACCAGCCGTCCATGGGCGCCCTGGCGGCCCATCTGCTCGGCATGCAGTCCTTCCCCAAGCCCGTCAACCCGGGCACCGTCATCGGCCTGGAGCGCGCGGAGGGGGAGTCTTCACCGGCGTTCAAGTTCCTGTTCTACGCCGCCCCTGGTCAGCAGGTGCTCGACATCATCCAGTGAGGCCATTGCGGCCATGATGGACGAAGCTCGCTACAACCAGTTGGTCTCCGCCGCGTTCAAGCGCATCCTCGCCGCGGCGGACGCCATCGACCCTGACATCCTGGAAGCCGACAGCACCGGCGACATGGTGACGCTCACCGCGGCTTCGCGGGAGAAGTGCATCGTCAACACCCAGCGCGCCGTGCGGCAGATCTGGGTGGCGGGCCAGGGCCAGGGCATCCACTTCGACTACGACGCGGCCACCGGCACCTGGAAGGACGACAAGGGCCGGGGCCTGGAGTTGATGGCGTTCGTCGCGGACGTCGTCCGCGGCATCACCGGGGCGGACTTCGTCTATCCCGGCTGAGTCCTGCCGCTCGCGGCCTCCACCCAGTCCCCACCCGCGGCCTGAGCGCGACGCAGGGCTTCTCCAGCCTCTTTCAGGAGGCTGCCGAAGCTGACCTGGGACAGGGCGCCCGCCACGGGTCCACGGCCCGGCGGGGGCTCGGAGACGGCGACGCCCACGGAGGCGCTGGCGCCCTCGTAGGCCGTCAGGGACTTGATGAGCTCGCGCAGGCGCTGCCCCACCACCAGCGCGCCGGAGCGCGGCGTGTGCGGAAGGAAGACGACGAAGCGGCTGTCCGCGAAGGGCACGGCGACGTCGATGTCGCGCACTCCGGACACGAGCAGTCCCAGGGCCTCGGCGAGCGCGAGCTTCCGCTCGGCGGGGGCCAGGGGCGCGGCTTTCTCCGCGAACTTGTCGATGTCCACCAGCAGCACGGCGATGGGATAGCGGTAGCGCCGGCTGCGCTTCACCTCCATCAACATCAGCCGCTTGAGGAACTCGAAGTCCGGAGAGGAGCCGACCACCGCCACGTCGGACCGGCTGATGCGGCTGCCGCCTGGAACAGGCGTGGGGGCGAGCGCGGGGAAGGCGCCGGAGTGCCGGGCCCCCACCGAGGGAGGCTGAGCGCTGGCGGCCGGTATCGCGGGGCTCGCGGTGGCGGAGTCAGACGCGCTCGTGGATACAGCGCTCGAATCCGTAGGTTTCGCCGCCCAGATAGCCGGGGCCTCGGGCGGAGACGTCTGCGCGGACGACGGCTCGAGACCAGTTCCTGACGCAGCGACGGCCTCTGTGGCCTCGGGCCCGTCCTCGGACGCTGGCCCGGCGGCATCCGGCTCGTCGGCCTCTGGCTCCGCGTGGAGCAGTGGAAGGTCGTCTTCCTCGGAAGCCTGCGCCTCCGCTGTGGCCGAAGCAGGCGCCGCGCCCGCATCCGGGGCCGTGCTGCCCGCTTCGGAGGACGGCGACGTGATGGGCTCTTCGTCCAGCTCAGGTGGCAGTGACGCGGACTTCGCGCCGCGGCCCTCGGAGAACGGCGCTTCCGCCTCGCGCGGCGGTGGCCCCCCCCGCGCCTGTGCGCTCTCCGCTTCCGGAGCCTCTTCGTCGAGCGGCGGTGGAGGGGGCATGCCCCGCGCATCCGCGCTCTCGACAGGTGCATCCACGCCGTCGAGCGGAGGCGGCGGCGGAACCATCTGCCCGCCCAACGCGCCCGGCAGCGGAGGGGGCCCACCCGCGTGAGACGCCCCATCGAACGGAGGTGGCGGCGGCCGTGCGCCCACGGAACCCACCCGCCGCAGCGCCTCCTCGCGCTGGACAAGCAAGGACACGCACGTCAACACCGTGGGGCGCTTCAGTGGCCCCACCAGGCACCCGTCCGCGCCCGCCTGGGCGGCCCGCGTGTCCGCCTGCTCCTCGTCCGGCGAATACAACAGCAACACCGGCGTGGCGAGGCCTTCGGCCCGCATGCTCCGGCACAGCGCCTCACCGTCCAGGGCGCCCGTTCCGGACGCCAGCAGGACGGTGGGCATTCGTTCCCTCACCGTGCGCAGCGCCTCGTCGGCGCTGCTCACCCAGGACACTTCATGACCGGCGGATTCAAGATAGCGGCGCAGAACGCCCGCCACCGGTGCGGAGGGCTCGGCGAGGACGATGGAGGACCTCAAACCTCCATGACCTCCTTCTCCTTCTTCTTCACGATTTCATCCACCTGCGTGATGCCCGCGTCGGTCTGCTTCTGCACGACCTCGGTGATGCGCTTGTGGTCGTCCTCGGTGATCTTCTTGTCCTTCAGCTGCGTCTTCAGCGCCTCGTTCGCGTCGCGGCGGAGGTTGCGGATGGTGACCTTGAACTCCTCGCCCTTGGTCTTCACCTGCTTGGCGATGTCCTTGCGGCGCTCCTCGGTGAGCGGCGGGAAGGGAAGGCGAATCATCTCGCCGTCGTTCATCGGGTTGATGCCCAGGTTCGCCTCGCGCAGCGCCTTCTCGATGTCCTTGAGGACGCTCTTCTCCCACGGCTTGATGGTGATGAGCCGGGGCTCGGGCGCGTTCACGCTGGCCACGCCCGACAGCGGCGTCGGCGTGCCGTAGTAGTCCACCCGGACGCCATCCAGGATGGCGATGCTGGCGCGGCCCGTGCGGACCCTCGTCAGGTCCGTGCGCAGGCCCTCGAGCGACTTGTCGATACGGCCCTTCAGTTCGGCGACGACGTCTCCACTCATTGCGTTCTCTCCTTGAGTGCTTGCCGGTGGGTCGGGGCTCAGGCCCAGACCGTCTCGCTGCCACCCACCAACGTACCAATGTCCCCGTCACCCAGCACCGCGCGGCGGATGTTGCCCCGCTGCGTCAGGTCGAACACGATGATGGGCAGCTTGTTGTCCATGCACAGCGAGATGGCCGTGGAGTCCATGACGTTGAGATTCTGCTTCAACACGTCCATGTAAGTCAGCGACCGATAGCGCCGTGCGGTGGGGTCTTTCTTCGGGTCCGCGCTGTACACCCCGTCCACCTTGGTTGCCTTCAGGATGACCTGCGCGTTGATTTCCATGGCGCGCAGGGAGGCGGCGGTGTCGGTGGTGAAGTACGGGTTGCCGGTGCCCGCCGCGAAAATCACCACGCGGCCCTTCTCCAGGTGGCGCACGGCGCGCCGGCGGATGTACGGCTCGGCAATCTGCTCCATCTTGATGGCGGACAGCACGCGCGTGTGCAGACCCTTCTTCTCCAGCGCGTCCTGCATGGCCATGGAGTTGATGCAGGTGGCCAGCATGCCCATGTAGTCGGCGCTGGCGCGGTCCATGCCCTCCGTGGCGCCCGCGACACCCCGGAAGATGTTGCCGCCGCCAATCACCAGCGCGACCTCCACGCCGGCCTGCGCCAACTCGATGACTTCCTCGGCGATGCCCATCAGCGTGGGCGGATGGATGCCGTACTTCCCCTCCCCCATCAGGGCCTCGCCCGAGAGCTTGAGGAGAATGCGCTGATACGGGAGCGGCTTCTTCGTGTCGGAGGACATGCGCCACCGCTTCTATCCCCCGCTCCGCGAGGGATCAACGCTGGAGTCGGTGGGCCGGCCCTCCATCGTCCGCTGGCGGTCGCACGGGGAGGGGCCAATCAGACCCGCAAAAGCGAGGGCCGCGTCGCCCGGAAGCCCGGTGGGGGGCATTTCCGGTGCGCGCGGCCTTTGTCAGCCCTGCGTCCAGGCTCGCGGCCCCGAGGGGGACCGCGGAGGCCTTACGCCTGGCCCAGCGTCTTGGCGACTTCGGCGGCGAGGTCGTCCTTCTTCTTCTCGATGCCCTCACCCAGCTCGTAGCGGACGAAGCGGCGCACGGAGACCTTCTCGCCAATCTTCGCGGCGCGCTCGGAGATCATCTCGCCGACCTTCTTCTTGTCGTCCTTCACCCAGAGCTGGTCCACGAGGCACACGCCCTCGTAGTACTTCTCCATCTTCCCGACGAGGATCTTCTCCAGCATCGCCTCGGGCTTGCCCTGCTGCTTGAGGAGCTCGCGCTGGATGTCCTTCTCCTTGTCCAGGTTGTCCGTGGGGACCTCCTCACGGCGGACGAACTTGGGGCCGGCCGCGGCAATCTGCATGGCCACGTCCTTCACCAGATCCTGAAAGTCGGGGTTGCGAGCAACGAAGTCCGTCTCGCAGTTCACCTCGACGATGACGCCGATGCGGCCACCGTGAACGTAGGTGCCGATGATGCCTTCGGAGGCAACGCGGCCTTCCTTGCCAGCGGCCTTGGCGATGCCCTTCTTGCGCAGCCACTCCTCGGCCTTGGCGAAGTCGCCACCCGACTCGGCGAGCGCCTTCTTGCAGTCCATCATGCCCGCGTTGGTCCGCTCGCGGAGCTCCTTCACCATCTGGGCGCTAACTTCGGCCATCGTCGTCTCCTGCCTCCGCCACTCGAAGGCGCAGTGCGCCGGGCGGAGCATTGTAAGTTCAAGGGGATACTGCGGCACCAGGGAAACAGAGGCGGCCGGGGAGCTGGCGAACTGATGCCACCCGGCCGCTTCGGCACTGACGTGAGGAAGGGACGGCTACTCGGCCGCCGCCTCACCCTCGGGAGCGGCCTCGGCGGCCGGCTCGGTGGACGCGACAGGGGCCGCGCCCTTCATCTCAACGAGGGGGCCACGGCGGTCGCCGCCACGGTCACCACCCCGGTCGCGACGGTCGTCGCGGCGGTCACCACGGCGCGGGCCGCGGCGGTCATCGCGGCGGTCGCCACGGTCATCACGGCCCTCGCGCTCCTCCTGCTCGTCGCGCTCGGCGGCGCCCGAGGCGCGGTAACGCGCGGCGCCCTCGAGGCAGGCCTCGGCGATCTTGGAGGTGAACAGCTTGATGGAGCGGATGGCGTCGTCGTTGCCGGGGATGACGAAGTCGATGCCGTCCGGATCGCAGTTGGTGTCCACCAGGCCGATGACCGGGATGCCCAGGCGGCCCGCCTCGTGGATGGCGATGTGCTCCTTCTTCGGGTCGATGACGAAGACGCAGCGGGGCAGCTTCGACATCTCCTTCACGCCGCCCAGGTTCTTCTCCAGCTTCTCGCGCTCACGCTCGAGCTGGGCGACTTCCTTCTTGGGCAGGCGCTCGAAGGTGCCGTCCTCGGCCATCTTCTCCAGCGTCTTCAGGCGGTCGATGCCCTGCTTGATGGTCTTGAAGTTGGTCAGCGTGCCACCCAGCCAGCGGCTGGTGACGAAGAACTGACCGGCGCGCGAGGCCTCCTCGCGGACCACGTCCTGCGCCTGCTTCTTGGTGCCGACGAAGAGCACCGAGCCACCGCGCGCGGTGATGTCCGCCACGAAGCGGAACGCCGAGCGGGCCATCACGACCGTCTTCTGCAGGTCGATGATGTAGATGCCGTTGCGGGCGCCGAAGATGAACGGCTTCATCTTCGGGTTCCAGCGCTTCGTCTGGTGGCCGAAGTGAACACCGGCCTCCAGGAGCTGCCTCATCGTGATGCCACCGGCGGCGGCCATCGCCTGCTGCTGCGTCTGCGTGTCCTGCGTTTCCATGTCGTCTCTCCGGTTGTTCCGCCACGCCCGAGCAAACCTTCCGGCCGAAACGACCGCGGAGGAGCGCCTCTCCGAGGAGAGGCCCTCACCCACGGAAGCACCGGCGACCGGCACGGACGTGTGTGTAGTGAGTACTGCCTGGGGTCGACTGCCCCCCGACCCCATACCGTGGGGCGGGGCGTCCTTAACAGAACCCCTCCGGGCCGCGCAAGCTTCGCCGCACCGCCCGTCCGGGCAGGGACGGCACGTGCCGCTCCCCCGCCCTCCTCTCGTCCCAGCGAGGCCCCTTCGCCCCGCCAAGACAGCACCGGCGCGGTGCCTTCCCCAGAGGGTTGGCGCCGCGCCGGCGTCCTCCACGATGCGCCTGTCAGTCAGCCCGCGTCCTAGACGCTGGCCTCCGAGGCACCGTGGCACTTCTTGTACTTCCGGCCGCTGCCGCAGGGGCAGGGGTCGTTGCGGCCCACCGCCGGCCTGCTGGCCGCCGCCGGACGCGCCGCCGCGGCCACCGAGCCCTCATCCAGCTTGCCGTCCGCCGTGGCGCGTCCCTCCACCGCCTTCTTCTGCTGCTGCGCGAGCTGGCGCTGGATGCGGGCGGCCTCTTCCGCCGCGCTGGAGGCGGAGCGGGGCTGCACGTGCATGAGCTGGGTGACGAACTGCGCCTTGATGGCGGAGAGCATCTGGATGAAGCCCTGGTAGCCCTCCTTCTTGTACTCTTGCTTCGGGTCCTTCTGGCCGTAGCCGCGCAGGCCGATGCCCTGACGCAGGTGGTCCATGGCCAGCAGGTGGTCCTTCCAGAGCCGGTCGATGGTCGCCAGGTAGTTGTACTGGAGGAAGCGCATGAAGTTCTCGCCGAACTCCTCCTCGCGCGCCTGGAAGACCTTCTCCGCCGCCTTGTAGATGTGCTCCTGGAGCTCCTCGCGGTTGCCCACGCCCTCGAAGTTCATCTCGAGGTTGAAGGTCTCCTTCACGCCCTGCTGGAGCGCGGCGATGTCCCAACCCTCCACGCCCCGGGTGGGCGCGTAGGTGTCGGTGAGGGACACGATGACGTCCTCCATCGAGTCCAGAATCAGCTCGCGGAAGTCCGCCCAGCTGACGGTCCGCTCGGAGCGCGTCTTGATGCGCGTCTTCGGATCCTCGTCGTACTCCACCAGCGGCACGCCCGCGCCCGCGGCCAGCACCTGGCGGCGCAGCTTGTAGATGGTGCGGCGCTGCTGGTTCATCACGTCGTCGTACTCGAGGAGGTTCTTGCGGATGTCGAAGTTGTGGCCTTCGACCCGCTTCTGGGCGCCCTCGATGGCACGTGACAGCCACACGTGCTCGATGACCTCGCCCTCCTCCATGCCCAGCCGCTCCATCAGGCCCTGGATACGCTCGGACCCGAAGATGCGCATCAGGTCGTCCTCGAGCGACAGGAAGAAGCGGCTGCCACCCGGGTCACCCTGGCGGCCGGCGCGGCCACGCAGCTGGTTGTCCACGCGGCGCGACTCGTGGCGCTCGGTGCCGATGATGAAGAGGCCGCCGGCGTTGTGGACCTCCTCGCGCTCCTTCTTCGTCTGCTCCTCGAGCTTCGCCTTGGTGTCGGCGAACTTCTGCTCCCACGCCGCGAGCTCCGCCTCGTAGGCCGTCAGGTCCAGCGGCTGCCCGTCCGGGGCCGACGTGGGCGGCTCGGGCGGCGGCCCCATGGACGCCTTGGCCAGGACCTCCGCGTTACCACCCAGGAGGATGTCCGTTCCGCGGCCGGCCATGTTGGTGGAGATGGTGACGGCGCCCTTGCGGCCGGCCTGCGCGACGATGTCCGCCTCGCGCTGGTGCTGCTTGGCGTTGAGGACGTTGTGCGGGATGCCGCGCTTCTTGAGGAAGCTGGCCACCACCTCGCTCTTGGCGATGGACACCGTGCCCACGAGCACCGGCTGCCCGTTCTTGTGCAGCTCCTCGATTTCCGCCGCCACCGCCTCGAACTTCTCGCGCTCCGTCTTGTACACCACGTCCTGCAGGTCCTTGCGGATGGGCGGACGGTTGGTGGGGATGACGCGCACGTCGAGGTTGTAGATCTTGGCGAACTCCTCCGCCTCCGTGTCCGCCGTGCCCGTCATGCCGGCCAGCTTGGAGTACATGCGGAAGTAGTTCTGGAAGGAGACCGTCGCGAGCGTCTGGTTCTCGTTCTCGATCTTCACGCCTTCCTTGGCCTCGATGGCCTGGTGAAGGCCGTCCGACCAGCGGCGTCCCGGCATCTGGCGGCCGGTGAACTCGTCGACGATGACGACCTCGCCGTCCTTCACCACGTAGTCCTTGTCGCGCTTGTAGAGCGTGTGCGCGCGCAGGGCCTGGTCCACGTGGTGCAGCATCTCGATTTCGCCCGGGTCGTAGAGGTTGCCCACGCCCAGCCGCTTCTGGAGCTTCTCGATGCCGTCATCCGTGAGGGACACGGAGCGGTGCTTCTCGTCCAGGGTGTAGTCCTGGTCCGGCACCAGCCCGGGGATGACCTGGTCCACCCGGTAGTACTTGTCGGTGCTGTCCTCGGTGGGACCGGAGATGATGAGCGGCGTGCGGGCCTCGTCGATGAGGATGGAGTCCACCTCGTCGACGATGGCGAAGTTCAGCTCGCGCTGGACGTAGTCCTGCAGGCGGAACTTCATGTTGTCGCGCAGGTAGTCGAAGCCGAACTCGTTGTTCTGCCCGTAGGTGATGTCCGAGCGGTACGCCTCCTGCCGCTGCTTGTCGTTCAGCTCGTGCAGCACGCAGCCCGTCGTCATGCCCAGGAAGCGGTAGACGCGCCCCATCCACTCCGCGTCGCGGCGGGCCAGGTAGTCGTTCACCGTGACGACGTGCACGCCCCGGCCGGACAGCGCGTTGAGGTAGGTGGGCAACGTCGCCGTCAGCGTCTTGCCTTCACCGGTGCGCATCTCCGCGATGCAGCCCTCGTGGAGGAACATGCCGCCAATGAGCTGCACGTCATAGTGTCGCTGGCCGATGACGCGGCGCGCCGCCTCACGGGTGATGGCAAAGGCCTCGAAGAGCAGGTCATCCAGCGAACGGCCGTTCTGGATCTCCTGCCGCATGCGGTTCGTCTCGGAGACGAAGTCCTCGTCCTTGAGGGCCCGCATGCGGGTTTCCAGCTCATTGACCCGGGCGACCTTCGCGTGGGCCTTCTTGAGCTCGCGCTCGTTCTTGGTCCCAATCAGTTTCTTCAGCGTCCATTCGATCATTCGGTCGGCTCTCTCGCCGGAGAATCCTCGAAGGACGGCGGCGAGTGAAGGGAAATCCCTGGAGGTGTAAGGGAGAAACGTATGGAAACCACGTGCGTCCGCCGAAACTTCCACTCGGCAGGCCGCCCACCACGCAGCGGCTCAGAGTAAAGCGGAACCCAGCCCACGCAATGTCCCCCACACGAAATCAACGCCGAGGCCCCTCCCGGCCTTCACGACGACCTCCCTCCCGCCATCCGGGCCGCCCCGGAGCGCCGCCTAACCGCCAGGGCCCTGCCCCCGGGGGCAAGCCCCTTGCACACAC
>NZ_VHLC01000104.1:0-32054 GCF_006547355.1 Myxococcus sp. AB036A
CACCCCCACCCCACCCAGGGAGTTCCGAACATGGCCGAGCCAATGCAGATCGACTTCAACAAGTTCGAGGGAACGGTCCCATACAAGAACATCGATTTTCTTGGCAGGTGCTACGACGTCATCCGAATCAACCCGCTGGACCTGAGCCAGCGCATCCGGGACGGCGGAGGCGCCACGACCGAGAGCATCGTCCAGATTACCCCGGAGTCCTGCACGCAGCTCACGCCGGACAAGAGCCTCTACATCCCCGAAGGGACGCGCTACCTCTCTGAATCCCGGGGCGAGCGCACCTCTCGCACGCAGACGTGGTTCTCCTCCTTCGACTTCTCGCACAGCTTCGAGCACACTGTCAGCGCGGGGCTGGACATTCCGGGACTGGTGTCGTTCAGCGCCAGCCTCACGTATCGGCAGCTCGAGAAGACCAGCAGCTCGAATGAAACCATTGAGACGTTCGTCCAGAGCTTCTTCGAGGACTGCTCGATTGAGCTCAACCACGACTTCATCAAGAAGCTGCCGCTGAGCAGCCGGTTCACCAGCGAGGTGGCGAAGCTCACGTCGGAGAGCGCCTGCGCCGCGTTCATCAAGACCTTCGGCACGCACTACGCCCGGGAGGTCACGTTCGGTGGACGGATGTACCAACGCGTCCACATCTCCTCCAAGGAGTACTCCAGATTCGTGGAGCGGGGCGTCGACATCTCCTCGTCCGCGTCGGCCACCTACCAGGGCGCCACCGCCAATACGGGAACGAGCACCTCCACGTCCTCCAGCTCCGCGTTCAAGCAGTCCAGCGGGCTGACCATCGACAGCATCCAGTGGGTGGGCGGCACGCCCAGCACGGACTTCAACGAGTGGGTGAAGAGCATCCGGCAGGACCCCAAGCCGCTCCAGCTCGATTTGAAGCCGCTGTACGAGCTCTTCACGGCCGAATACTTCCCCCAGGACTCGGACATCCAGAAGAAGAAGACCTGGATGATGCAAGCCGTCGACACGCACATCCGGACCGAGGGCTTCACCCGCCCCGATGTCTCCTCGATGGCGAACAAGGAGTTCTACTTCCGAAGCCGCTGGCGGGCCGACCCCGGCGAGAAGCGCGTCAACAAGCACTTGAGCTTCTCTGGGGAGAACGTGCAGCTCTACGCCGATGACAACACGAACGACCTGGTCCCCTGGAAGTTGATTCCCGTGCCCGGCAAGTCGGACGAGTACTACATCCGCAGCCGCTGGCGCGCGGACCTGGGCGACAAGCGGCTGGACTACCACCTGTCCTTCGATGGCAACACGCTCAAGCTCTTCCACCGGGACAACGTGGCGGACCTCGTCCCCTGGAAGTTCATCCCCGTGCCGGGCAAGACGGATGAGTTCTACATCCGCAACCGCTGGCGGGCCGAGAAGGGCGACGATCGCGCGGACAAGACGCTCTCGTTCGAAGGAGACAGCGGCAAGCTCTATCCCAAGGACGACTATTACAACCTCGTCCCGTGGAAGCTGGAGCCCGCGAAGTCCTGAGCTGCACGCATAGGCCGGAGCGGTGCGAGGTGTCTCTCACCGCTCCGCCGGGCCCGCCGTTACGCCTTGCCTCGGCGGGCCATGTGCTGCCCGGTCAGCGAGCGCGGGTGCGTCGCGAGCTGAGCCGGAAGGCCTTCGAAGACGACCTGTCCGCCCTCATGCCCGGCGCCGGGTCCCAGGTCGATGACCCAGTCCGCGCGGGACACCACGTCGAGGTTGTGCTCGATGACGATGACCGTCGACCCGGCATCCACCAGCCGGTCGAACAAGCCAATCAACGTGTCCACGTCGTTCATGTGCAGGCCCGTGGTGGGCTCATCGAGCACGTAGATGTTCCCAGAACGGCCCAGCTCGGCGGCGAGCTTCAACCGCTGGCGCTCACCGCCCGACAGCGTTGACAGCGGCTGCCCCAGCGTGAGGTAGCCGAGCCCGACGTCATCCAGCCCCTGGAGGATTTTGGCGATCGCAGGTTCGGTGAAGAAGGCCACCGCGTCACTGATGGCCATCTCGTAGACCTCGCTGATGGACTTGCCGCGCAACCGGTGCGCCAGCACCTCCTCGGTGAACCGCTTGCCCTCGCACGTCTCACAGACGGTCACCATCGGGTCCAGGTGCGCCAGGTCCGTGTAGATGACGCCCAGGCCACTGCAGTCCGGGCAGGCCCCCTTCGAGTTGGCGGAGAACAGCGCGGCATCCACCTTGTTCGCCTTGGCGAAGGCCTTGCGGACGTTGTCGAGGATGCCGGTGTACGTGGCGGTGTTGGAGCGGCGCGAGCCCCGAGCCAGGTTCTGGTCGATGATGATGGTCTCCGGGTACGCCTTGGGCAGGCAGCCCTGAATCAGCGACGATTTCCCCGAACCCGCCACACCCGTCACCACCGTGAGCACACCCCGCGGAATCGAAACAGACAGGTCCTGGAGGTTGTTGAGCCGGGCGCCCTTGATTTGAAGCTGCCCCGTGGGCTTTCGAGGCGTGGTCTTCAGCGGCTGGTGCTTCTTCATGTGGTTGCCCGTGAGGGTGCCCGAGGTCAGCAGCCCCTCGTAGGTGCCCTCGAAGACGACCTGCCCCCCCTTGTTGCCGGCCTTGGGCCCCATGTCGACCACATGGTCCGCAATCGCAATCATGTCTGGCTTGTGCTCCACGATGAGCACGGTGTTGCCCTTGTCGCGCAGCTGCTGCATCAGGCCCGCGAGCCGACCTACGTCGTGCGGGTGGAGCCCCACGCTGGGCTCATCGAAGATGTACGTCACATCGGTGAGGCTGGAGCCCAGGTGCCGCACCATCTTCACCCGCTGGCTCTCTCCACCCGACAGCGTCGAACTCTCGCGGTCGAGGCTGAGGTACCCCAGGCCAATGGTCACCAGGTTGTCGAGCCGGTGGGCCAGGGCCTCCAGCATGGGCCCCACGGACGGAGCGGCAATCTTCCGGACGAACGCGGCGAGGTCCGACACCTGCATCGCGGAGCACTCCGCGATGTTCTTGCCCAGGATGTGGCTGCCGAGCGCGGCCTGGTTGAGGCGCCCACCTTTGCAGGAAGGGCAGATGGCTCGGGTGAAGATGCGCTCGTATTCGGCGCGGACGTGCGGCTGGACCGTCTCAGGGTCCTTGGAACCCAGCGTCCGGCGCAGCTTGGGGACAAGGCCCTCGTAGGTGAGGTTCATCTTGTCGAGCTTGATCTTCCGGCCGTCGTCCAGGTGGAGGAGCTTCTCCATCTCCTCCTTCGTGTACTTGGACAGCTTCTTATCGACGTCGAAGAAGCCCGAGCGTGCGTAGATGGCCCAGTACCAACTGTCGACCGCATAGTCCTTGGGCAGGATGGCGCCCTCATTGAGGGACTTGGACTTGTCGATGACGGCGTCCATGTCCATGGACGCGACCTGACCAATGCCCTCGCACTCCGAACAAAGCCCCCGGGGGTCGTTGTAGGAATAGAAGCCTGGGCTGCCCAGGTGCGGCTCGGCGAGGCGTGAGAACACCACGCGGAGCATCTGCGCGGCGTCGGTGACGGTGGCGACCGTGGAGCGTGAGTTCCCGCCCAGCCGCTGCTGGTCCACGATGATGGCGGCGGAGATGTTCTCCAGGCTCTCCGCGTCCGGCTGGCCATAGTGCGGCATGAACTGCTGCACGAAGGCCGGATAGGTCTCGTTGATGAGCCGCTGGCTCTCCGCCGCGATGGTGCCGAAAACCAGGGACGACTTGCCCGAACCCGAGACGCCCGTGAAGACCGTGATCTTCCGCTTGGGGATGTCGAGCGAGACATTCTTCAGGTTGTTCTCGCGTGCCCCGCGAATCTTGATGGAGCCGTACATGATTGGCTTCTCCTTAGAGTGACGCCCTGCCCGCGGACGCGGCACGTCCACACACAGGCTTCCCGCAAATCGCTCGACATCTTTTCAGCTACGCCGTAACTTCGTACGGCGCACGAGGTTTAGCACAACAACCCCGTACGCTGTAAATAGTTATCCTGAGGTACGGATGAGCGACGAGATTTCCGGCCGGGGCGACCCGTTGAAATCACTGCAGTTGCTATGGGGACGGACCGAGGCACCGAAGCGCGGCCCGAAGGCGAAGGCCAGCGTCGCGGAGCTGGTGTCAGCCGCCGTCACCATCGCGGATGCCGAAGGGCTCGCAGCGGTCAGCACGCGCCGCGTCGCGGAGGCGGTGGGCATCTCCCCCATGTCGTTCTACACGCACATCCCCGGCAAGGCCGAGCTGTTGGACTTGATGATGGATGTCGTGTCCGGCGAAATCCTGAAGGACCGGCCCGTCTTCAAGCCCGCCGACTGGCGCGCCAACCTGACGCGGGTGGCGACGGACTATCGCGACTTCTACCTGGCCCACCCGTGGGTGATTCCACTCGCGACCCACCGCACCGTGCTGGGCCCGAACACCTTCCGTTCCGCCGACATCGCGTTGAGTGCCATTGAAGGCCTGGGGCTCACGGACCTCGAGATGGACCGGATCATCACCCTGGTCCTCGACTACGTCCACGGCGCGGTCCGCAACGCGGCCCGGGAGAAGATGGTCAAGGACCTGACCGGCATGACGGACGAGGAGTGGTGGTACCGCGTCGCCCCCTTCCTCGAAACCGTCGACTTCACGCCCTACCCCGTCCTGTCCCGCGTCGGGCAGACCGCGGGAGAGACCTACGGGGCACACGACCCCAAGGGGGCGTTTGCCTTCGGTCTCGAACGAGTGCTCGATGGACTGGCGGTATTCATCGACGGAAAGGCACCGGGAAAGAAGCGGCGCTGAGCCCCCAGGGTGAGGCAGACGAGCGATTCGTCACTCAATCGTGGAGCTCGTCACGACGATGGGCGTGTCATCGTGATTCGAAATCTGTGGATGCGTCGGGTACCACGAGCCGCCTGTATTGTTCCGAATCACGGAGCGGTCGATGCGGATATCTCCCGAGTGGTCATTGCTCACGAAGAAGATGGCGCTGCCGTGAGCATTGACCTCGTTGTGCTCAATCCGGGTGCCACAAAGTGACAGCGTCATCGTGTTCCCATCGTTGTAGATGGCCCCGCCACTTCCCCCACCGGGAGTCCCCGGCCGCGCGGGATTGGCGCCGTTGCCGACAGCCCGGTTGTGGGAGAACAGGCTGTTGATGATGGTCCACGACACGCCGATGCTGCTGATGCCACCGCCGTTGGAGCAGGCACCGCCATAACCGGCCTTGCCCCCGAAGGTCGTGTTCACCACGTACACGGGCTGGTTCCGGTGCTGGCTGAACGCACGGAGCGCGGCGCCTCCCACGTCCGGCCCCACATCCGCGCAGGCGTTGTTGAAGAACCGGGAGTTGATGACCTTCAAGCGCCCGCCGCGCACCCAGACCGCGCCGCCGCCGTCGAACTCGGTCTCCGTCTTGGAGCTGGCATCCACGAACGTCAGGTTCTGCAGCGTCAGCCGAGGGTGGTCCTGGTCCTGGCAGTGCGCCGTCGTCCACACCTGCTCCCGGTCGCAGGTGTTCATGTACAGGATGCGATGCCGCCCCGCCCCGCTCAGCGTCACCAGTCCCTTGCCGTCGATGACGATCTCCGGCCCCGTGTCGTTGAAGATCTTCGCCGTCCGCTCCAGGGTGATGGTGACGGGCTCGGGACCGCAGTCGAAGGTGATGACCCCGCCCAGCGCCACGGCCTGGATGAACGCGTCACTGGTACAGCTCTCCGGACTGCCCGTGCCGACGACCGTGGTGGGCCGGGAGACATCCGCGAGGCCAGCCTCGGCCGGGATGGCGCACGTGGCCTCCGGGTTCTGATTCCCGGCGGGAGGCCCATCCTTGGGATTCGTCAGGGGGTTGGGCGTGTTCACGCCCCCGTCGTCCTCCGAGCACCCCATCCCACCGGCGAAGGAAAGTCCGAGAAGCACGAGCGCGGGCAGCCGACGAAATCTCTCAAGGTGCATGAAGCCTCCAGTCCGCACCCAGTGTAGCTCCGCTCTGCGCAAGGGCCCCTCGGGCCTCTTTCTGGAGGCTACCGAACCGTCACGGCTGCCCGCCGAGCCACGGGCCCCACTGGACGATCCGACTGCCGCCCGCGGACTCACGCTGCCCTCCGGGGCCCACGCGCTCGGAGCCGCTGGAGAGCGACTGGAAGCGCGCTTCATACGGCAGGCCCGCGAGCCCCGGCGCCCAGGGCTCCGCCGCGTAGGTGTCCATGAAGACGTGCTGCGTGCCCTCCACGTCCTCCGTGCGTTGGTCCGTGATGGAGGGCACGTTCCGGTCTCCCACGGTGAAGGTGCCACGGGCGCCGTCCTTGGAGGGAGGCCACTCGCCCGAAACCAGCGCCTCCCAAGGAAGGCCCATCACCACCTCCTCCAGGGACTCAGGCTCCGCCTTGGAGAAGTCGGCGCACGGCTCGCTCCCAGTGCCCAAGGGGCCCTCCGCGCGCAGGATGTAGCCGCGCTCCGCGGTGAAACACACGCGCAGCACCTCGTGCGTGGGCGCCATGTCCACCTTCCTGTCGTAGTACGCGCCGGGCCCCAGGGGCCGCTCCAGCGCGGGCGCGGGGGCGCTGGCCTCGGTGGAGCCCTCCTGGAACTCACGCAGCGACAGCCGGATGCCGCCCGGCGTCCGGAACCCGGCGGACTCCGTGCTGGCCTCCAGCAGGCCGCGCGTCAGGTAGAGCAATGCCGAATCATTGGCATACACGCGCGTGCGCAGCGGACCATCCACGGGCCGTTGATCGCTGACATAGCGAGTGGCCTCCCAGTCGCGCCCGGAGAAGGAAGGACGCTCCGCCGTCACCTGCCCTGGACGCGGCACGTCCAGCGAGCGCGTCATGTCCGAGCGCACGGGAACCACCAGGTCCTGCGCCAGCCGCGTCTGCGACAACGGATGGCCCGCCGCGTCCGTGAAGGCCACCCGCACATAGACCCAGGGCTGCTGAACGGACACGACCTCCAGCGTCAACTGGCCGTCGAGCGTGCGCGCGGCGTCAGCCGCACCGAGGGTGGGGCCCTGGGTCGCGGAGAAGGCATAGGTGACGCGGTCGCCCACGCGGGCACGCTTCCAGGCCTCCGCGGCCTGCTGAGAAGTGGAGGTCTGGCTCTGAGCCTCGATGGGCGAGGGATTGCTCGACATCGTGCTCCCACAGCCAGGAAGGAACGACAGGGCCGCGCCCAGCAGCGCGGCGACAGGACAAGTGACGTGGCGCATTTGCATATGCGACTGAATACACCGACAGTGTATTCACATGCACCTGTCGTCAGAGGGGAGTGTCCTTTCTCACCCCATTACAGGGGCGTAGTTTGTTTTCACTTGCGCCAGATGATGCCTGGGGTGTCTTTGCCCCATGGGGCAAGTGACCGATAAGCAGACATCACTGTGTGGTTTCGAAACGCCCTGCTGTCTCCAGGGAATCTGAAGCAATCACGCGGGCTTGTGGCGACTGGCGTCAACTCTATTTACGCGCCCGTGACACGGGCCTGGAGCGCAGACACTCCACGCTAGTCAACTATTTCTGGTTTCTCGCTCTACGGGACTCATTGGCCTACCATTTGCTCATGGGCCGGGACGCGCCTCGCCGCGGCTGGTGGATACCAGGCGGCCGGCGCGTCCCCCCGCAGTCAAAACGGACGAGGAATCTCCGATGCCCATGTTCCAGAAGATGTTCAAGGGAGCTGCAGTCCTCGCGGTGACCGGTAGCATGATGCTGACGGGCTGCGGCACTGACGTGCAGGCCGATTCGCAGCACGAGCATGAAGAGATCATCTCCAACCTGGTCGAGGCCGGCTTCCCGGCGGACGACATCCTGGTCTCCGACGGCCAGGTGTACGTGGGTCGCGACTCGCACGTGACGCTCGAGGCGTCCCGCGAGATGCTCCAGACGGACCTGAAGACGCAGGAGCAGTACCGCACGACGAACCTCGTCTCCTCCTCCATCACCCGCATCTGCATCGTCCCGAACTCCGCGTACGCCGCCAACTCCACGCTGATGTCCGCCCTTGACCGGGCGATCGCCAACTACAACGCGCTGGGCCTGTCGTTCACCATGCAGCGCGGCGGCTCCGGCTGCAGCGCGACCATCTCCGCGCGCACCATGTCCGGCGCTGGCGGCTCGGCGGGCTTCCCCTCCGGCGGCCGTCCCTACGGCATCATCAACATCGGCACCGGCACCGCCACCTACGGCGTGGCCGTGGTCGAGCACGTCGTGACCCACGAGCTGGGCCACGCCGTGGGCCTGCGTCACTCTGACTACTACAACCGCAGCATCAGCTGCGGTGGCGCGGCCACCAACGAGGGCAGCGCGGGCGTTGGCGCCATCCACATCCCGGGCACGCCGACCACGGCCACCCGCGGCGGTTCGCTCATGAACTCCTGCTTCGGCTCGTCCGAGACGGGTAACTTCAAGAGCTCCGACGTCACGGCGCTCCAGTACCTGTACTGAGTCATGGCGCGACACCCCACAGACTTCCTCATGACGCTGTGGGGTTCGCTCCTCGCTGGGACCGTCTTCCTGGGCCTCACCGCCTGCGGAGGACGGTCCGAGCCGACCGAGCCTGCGGTCTGTGAGCCACCCGCCAGTCCGGAGGTTCGTGCTTTCGCGCAGTGCGGTCCGACGCTCGACTTCACTCCCATCAACAGCTACGTCGGCGAGTTCTCGGACGTCATCCAGGACCGGGAAGACGCCGTCGTGCTCATTGACGGGCGCTGCACCGGAACGCTGATTCAAGCAAGCGCGGGCCCCGTGGTGCTCACCGCGGGCCACTGTGTCAACCTCGGGGACATCCCGCTGATCGTCTTCAACTTCGAGGACGACGCGGACGGCGACCCCTTGATTACGGAGGGCACCGTCATCGAGCAGTCGATGGAGCCGGACTACGCGCTCATCCAGCTCGACGTCCTCCCGGATGTCACGCCCATCCCGCTGACGGCCCAGGCCACCGAACAACTGGCCATCATCCAGCACCCTCGCGGACGCCCCAAGGTCGTTGCCGAGGGCCGGTATCTGGACGCGTGCAACAACCTCATCTTCTACGGGAACCTGGACACGCTGGTCGGCAGCTCCGGCGCGGGCGTACTCAACCGGCAAGGGCACCTGCTGGGCGTCCACACCGACGGAGACTGTGAGGTCAACGGCCGGGGCTCCAACCGGGGCGCGCCCGCGGAAGTCATCGTCGAAGCCTCCGAGTATCTGCAAATCGAAGACATCACCGAGCCGTCTACGGCGACGCGCACGAAGGGGGCGGACGCCCCATCCGCGCGGCTCGCGCCCTGAGCGCCGCGCCGCGGCTGCGCCGGATGGGTGAGGGTCACCTTCACCGAACGGTGCGAGTTGTCACCGGTCCGAGGCAGGCATTGGAGCCCCTGGGAGCGCCAATGTCGTCGGGGCCGCGGTCGACCATCTTGGGTCACCCCACACACGATACGGACTCCTTGAGGCGAACGAGCGGCCAGGCGCTGGCTCAAGGCGCCAGGCGCCCAAGCTGAGCCCGCGTTGTCACGGTAAGCCGTGGCCATCATCCGCACGCCTCACCGCGCCATTGGCCGTCGGGCAGACGAGCAAAAGGCTTCTGCTGTTTGAACACAAATCAAGCAGCGGCGCCCACACCTCGATGTCACTCGACGCGCTCTGCGCGACATGCGAGACGCTGGCGCGAGCCGAGGCAATGCCGCGCCCGGCTCTCGGAGTCGACGCACCATGGAAGTCGCAGCATCCCCGAATGCCGATCCACACGGCGCACCGTCGCTGGGGCTGTTCCGGCTCACGTGGCCCATCTTCCTGGAGCTGCTGCTCTTCATGATGATGGGCACGGCGGACACGCTGATGCTCAGCGGCGTGTCGGATGACGCCGTCGCCTCGGTGGGCGTCGTCAATCAGTACGTCTTCATCTGCATCCTCATCATGGAGGTCGTGGGTCACGGCGCGGCCATCGTCGTGGCCCAGTACCTGGGCGCGCGCAGGCAGACAGAGGCCGCGCGCATCTCCGCCATCGCCGTCACCCTGAACCTCGCGCTCGGCATCACCGTCAGCGCGGGGCTGCTGCTCAGCGGGGATGCCATCCTGGGCGGGATGAACCTTCAGGGCCACATGCTGGCGTACGCCAAGACGTACCTGCACATCGTCGGCGGCTTCCTGTTCCTCCAGGCCCTCATCAACGTCTTCGCCGGGCTGCTGCGCACCTACGGCTTCACGCGCGCGTCCATGTTCGTCTCGCTGGGAATGAACGTGCTGCACGTGGGTGGCAACTACGTGCTCATCGCCGGCCACTTCGGCTTCCCCGCGATGGGCGTGGCGGGCGCCGCCATCTCCACCGTCGTGAGCCGAGCCATCGCGCTGGGCGTCTTCGTCTACGTGCTGTACCGGGTGATGCCGGTGAAGATGGCGCCGCGCGACTACGTGACGTTCTCCAAGGACTACGTCCGCAAGATTCTCAAGGTCGGCCTGCCCTCCGCCTTCGAGCAGGCCACGTACCAGGGCTGCCAGACGGTGTTCCTGTACTACGTGACGTTCCTGGGCGCGGTGGCGCTGGCGTCCCGGCAGTACGCACACGCCATCTCCCAGTATGTCTTCCTGTGCAGCCTGGCCATTGGCATGGGGACGTCCATCATCGTGGGCAGGCTGGTGGGCGCCAACCGCGCCGACGACGCGTACCAGCAGGCCCTGCGCAGCCTGAAGTGGGGCCTGGCCATCACCCTGGTCGTGGACGTGGCCGTCGTCCTCCTCCGCGTCCCCATCGTCTCGCTCTTCACCGAGAACGCCGACATCGTCCGGCTGACAGCGCAGGTCATCGTCATCGGGCTCGCGCTGGAGACGGGGCGCTGCTTCAACCTGGTGCTCATCAACGCCCTGCGCGCCGCGGGTGACGCGACGTTCACCGTCTACATGGGCATCGCGTCCATGGTCTGCATGAGCCTGCCGCTGGGCTACTACCTCGTCTTCCACATGGGCCTGGGACTGGCCGGTGTGTGGGTGGCGGTGGCCGCGGATGAATGGGTGCGCGGCATCACCATGTGGCTGCGCTGGAAGAGCCGCGCCTGGGAGAAGCAGGTCCTGGTCTCCCTCGACGCGGAGACGGAGGCGGAGGCCGCGCCCGTCGCAACGCCCGCCTGAGCCGCGTGCTCAGCCGGTGACGACGATGCCGTCACGCACCGTCACCGGCCACGGCGTGAGCCGCCCGCCCGAACACGGCCCGCCCACGCACAGCCCGTCCTCCACCTGGAACAGGGCCCCGTGCCAGGCACAGACGATGAGCCCCTTGTCCGGCGTCAGGTAGCGGTCCAGCTCGCGCGCGAGCGGCAGGCCCGCGTGGGGACACCGGTCCACGTAGCCGTGGACCGCGTCACCCTTGCGCACCAGGAAGCCGTGGAAGAAGGCGTCCCCAATCTGGAGGACGAGGTTGCGCGCCCCGGGGTCCTCCAGGGCGCTCACCGGGAGCAGCTTCACGTTGGCCGGCGTCGACCAGACGCGCTTGCGCCCCGCCGTCTCCCCGCCCGTGCTCACGGGGCCCTCAAGGCAACGTCGCCTTCTGGAAGCCCGCCCAGCACGCGTCGTAGTCCTGCTGGAGCGCGGGCGTCTCCATGGCGAAGCGCGTGGGACGGATGACCCAGCGCGACTCGAACATGAAGGCCAGCGTGTCCTTGATTTTATGAGGCTTCAGGTCCGCCTGGACGGCCTGTTCGTAGCTGGTCCGGTCCGGGCCATGGCCGCTCATGCAGTTGTGCAGCGAGCCGCCGCCCGGGGCGAAGCCACCCGCCTTCGCGTCGTAGACGCCGTGCACCAGCCCCATGAACTCGCTCATCACGTTGCGGTGGAACCAGGGCGGCCGGAAGGTGTGCTCGGCCACCATCCAGCGCGGCGGGAAGATAACGAAGTCACAGTTGGCCGTGCCCGGCACCTCGCTGGGCGACGTGAGGACCGTGAAGATGGACGGGTCCGGATGGTCGAAGCTCACCGTGTTGATGGTGTTGAAGCGGGCCAGGTCGTACTTGTACGGCGCCAGGTTCCCGTGCCACGCCACCACGTCCAGCGGTGAGTACGAATACCGCGCCGACCACAGCCGCCCCTGGAACTTCTGCACCACCTCCGTGGGCCGGTCCACGTCCTCGAAGGCCGCCACCGGCGTCAGGAAGTCGCGCGGGTTGGCCAGTCCATTGGCCCCAATGGGCCCCAGGTCCGGCAGCCGGAAGAACGCACCGTGGTTCTCACAGACGTAACCGGCGGCCGGGCCCTCCGGCAGCTCCGCGCGGAAGCGAACCCCGCGCGGCACCACCGCGATTTCGCCCGGCGCCACGTCCAGCACGCCCAGCTCCGTCACCAGCCGCAGCCGCCCCGCCTGCGGGACGATGAGCAGCTCACCGTCCGCGTCGAAGAACACCCGGTCCACCATGGAGCGGTTGGCCGCGTACAGGTGGATGCTGATGCCCGCGCCCGACGCCGCGTCCCCGTTGCCCGCGTAGGTGACGAGCCCGTCCACGAAATCAGTGGGCTGGACTGGCGGGGGCTGGGGACTCCACCGCAGCCGGTTGGGCGAGGCGGGCACCTCGTCGAAGGGCCCGCTGCGCAAGAGCCCCTGCGCCAGCGGCTGGAACGCAGGGTGGTTGGCGCTGGGCCGCAGGCGGTACAGCCAGCTGCGCCGGTTCTCCCGGCGCGGGGCCGTGAAGGCCGAGCCCGACAACTGCTCGGCATAGAGGCCGAACGGCGCCCGCTGGGGTGAGTTCTGTCCCTGGGGCAGTGCGCCGGGCACCGCCTCGGTGGCGAACTCGTTGCCAAAGCCAGACAGATAGGCGCCGGGAGCCGTCTTGAGGACGCTCCCCGGCGACACCTCGGAGGAAGACTGGGTGGTCACCGGATTCTCCTCGCAAGCGCGGCGCGCGGACTAGTCGACCTTGATGACGCCGCGGCGAATCTGGTCCAGTTCAATGGACTCGAAGAGCGCCTGGAAGTTGCCGTTCCCGAAACCCTCGTTGCCCTTGCGCTGGATGATTTCGAAGAAGATGGGCCCGAAGAGATTCTCGGTGAAGATCTGGAGCAGCAGGCCCTCTTCCTCGCTGCCGTCGATGAGGATGCGGTTCTTGCGCATCCGCGCCAGGTCCTCGCCGTGGTTGGGGACGCGCTTGTCGACCAGGTCGTAATAGGTTTCCAGCGTGTCCTGCAGCGCCACGCCGCGCGCGCGCAGCCGCTCCACGGTGTCGTAGATGTCCGGCGTGGTGAGCGCCAGGTGCTGGATGCCCTCGCCCTTGTACTGGCGGATGAACTCTTCAATCTGCGACTTGTCGTCCTGGCTCTCGTTGAGCGGAATCCGGATGGCCTTGTCCGGAGCGATCATCGCCTGGCTGAACAGGCCCGTGGCCTGGCCCTTGATGTCGAAGTACTTCTGCTCGGTGAAGCCGAAGATGCGGTTGTAGAAGGACGACCAGGTGCGCATCTGCCCGCGGCGCACGTTGTGGGTCAGGTGGTCCAGCGTCTCCAGGCCCACGCTGTTCTTCGCCTCGGCCTCCTCGGCGCCAGGAATCTCCTGCCAGGAGTCATAGAGCGTCCCCTTCTCCCCGTGGCGGTCCACCAGATACAGCAGGCTGCCACCGATGCCCTCCACGACATAGGAGCCCTCGCCCAGCGAGCCCCGCTCCGGGTCCGCCGCCTTGGCGCCGCGCTCCAGGGCCATCTCGTAGGCGGTGCGCGCGTTCGCCACGCGGAAGGCCATGCCGCTGGCGGACGGGCCGTGCTCCGCGCGGAACTCAGCGGCCTGCCCGGAGGCCTCGCGGTTGATGAGCAGGTTGATGCCGCCCTGCTTGTAGCGGACCAGGTCCTTGGACGGGTGCTTGGAGTACGCGGTGAACCCCAGCCGCTCGAAGAGGCGCTCCATCACCTCGGGCTGGGGGCTCGTGAACTCCACGAACTCGAAACCATTCAGCCCAAGAGGATTCTCTGCCGTATCCGCCATGACGCCGCCTCCGTGCGTTGCTGGGGCGCGGGCCTTCACGGCCCGCGCGAGTCGCCGAAGCGCCCCGTGCTCGGGAGCGCCTCCTCTGGCGAACGTAGGGATGGCGCCCCTGCATAAAAAGTACAAAGTCCAGCCAGAGACTGTCAGGGAATTGAACAGCGCGCCGCGCCATGAATCCGTCATCAACTTTCCCTGGCGACGGGTGGCGCCCGGGCGGCGGAGGGCTGTTCACGGCACGACGCTGGGCGCGACTCGAGCGCTTGCCTCCCCGCTTCACCGCGATTCGGCCGGACGCATCCAGCCAGGACGCGGCAGGCTGCATCGCTAGATTACGCAGGATTACGCACCCCGCCCTGCACCCCACCGACCGCGTGAAACAACTCACTTCCCAGACTGAACCCCCTGTCCCTGGTGGCGAACTGGGCGGACTGCTGCGCTCGCACGACTGGAGCCGTACCCCACTTGGCCCCTACGAATCGTGGCCCCGCCCGCTGAAGTCCTTCGTCGCCATGATTCTGGAGATGCCGGCCCCGGCCATCATCTTCTGGGGACACGAGCTCATCCAGGTCTACAACGACGGCTACGCGGTCATCATGGGCCCGCGCCATCCCCGTTACCTGGGCGCCACCTACCGCGAGTGCTGGCCCGACACCTATCCCGTCATCTCGCCCTGGATGCGCAAGCTCCTGGCGACGGGCGAAGTGACGCAGGTGGCGAAGACCTACTTCATGCTCACCCGTTACGGGTTCAATGAAGAGGCCTATTTCACCTTCGACTTCAGTCCCCTGCGGGACGACGCGGGCACCATCGCGGGCATCCTCCAGGTCGTCTTCGAGGTCACCGACGTCGTCCTCAGCGAACGCCGGCTGGCCACGATTCGCGCGCTGGCGCCCCGAGGGAACGGGCCTTCCGAGAGCGCCACCACGGATGCCATCCGAGCCCTGGCGGACAACCCCAAGGACATCCCCTTCGCCCTCATCTACAACTGGGACGAGGGCGAACAGCGGCTGGAGCTGACGGAGTCCACGGGGCTCGACGCGCTGGCGCAGCACGCCGTGCTGGACCTGGGACGAATCACGGAGGCCACGAAGCAGGCCGTGGCGGCGAACGTCCCCGTCCTCCTGGAGTCGGTGCCATCCCTCCTGGGAGCCCGCCAGTTCGGCCCCTGGCCCGAGCCCACGGAGAAGGCGCTGGTGCTGCCCCTGCGGCGCACCAGCACGGACAGCCTCCGGGGCGTGGTCGTCCTGGGCATCAGCCCCCGGCTGCGCTTCGACGACACCTATCGCCAGTTCTTCGAGGACCTGGCGCGCGAGCTGGCCACCCACCTGGCCGTGGAGCAGGAGAAGCGCGCCGAGCGCGAGGCTTACACACGCGCCAAGCAAGCCCGGGCCCAGGCCGAAGCGGAGGTGGCCCGGCGGGCCCAGGCGGAGGCCGCGCTCCGGGCCAGCGAGGAACGCCTGCGCATGGCCCTGGCCGCCGGTCAGCTGGGCGTCGTGGAATTGCAGTATGAGCGCGGCGTGCTGTCGTGGGACGAGCGGGCCTTGCAGCACCTGGGCCTTCCCCCCGGCAAGTCTCCGACGCTGAAGGAAGCCGCGGCCCGCATTCATCCCGACGACGTGAACCGCGCACGGCGCACCATCGAACAGGCGCTGCGTCCGGGCGCGGAGGCGATTCGCCTGGAGTGCCGCGTGCAGGGCTGGGATGGCGTGCAGCGCTCCCTGCTGGCCATGGTGAAGACGCACTTCGACGACCAAGGAAGACCTGACCGCGTCGTCGGCGCCCTGCAGGACGTGACGGAGCAGCGGAGCGCTGAACAGGAACGCGAGCGGCTGGCCACCATCGTCGAGCAATCCCCCGACTTCATCGGCGTGGGAGACCCATCCGGCCGGGCGGTGTGGGTGAACGATGCGGGGCGGCGCCTGCTGGGCCTGGGACGCGATGAAGACATCACCCGGTACCACCTGCGGGACTTCTTCCTGGCCGAAGACCAGACCTACGTCGACGAACACATCGCGGCCGCCATCCTCCAGGGCGGCCGGCGGGAGGGAGCGTTCCGCTTCCGGCACTTCCCGACGGGCGAGCCCATCGCGGCGCAGTACCACACCTTCCCCCTGGTGGAGCACGACACCCAGCGGCAGATGGGCATCGCCACCGTCGGCCGTGACATCCGCGCACAGAAGCGACTGGAGGCGGAGCGGGAGCGGTTGCTCGCCCGGGAGCGCGTGGCGCGCGAGGAGGCGGAGGAGGCCAACCGGCTCAAGGACGAGTTCCTCGCCACCGTCTCCCACGAGCTGCGCACGCCGCTCACGGCGGTGCTCGGCTGGGTGCAGATGCTGCGGACCGGCACGCTGCCGCCAGAGAAGCGGGAGCGGGCGCTGGCCACCGTGGAGCGCAATGCCCGCGCCCAGGGGCAGCTCGTCGAGGACCTGCTCGACGTGAGCCGCATCATGACGGGCAAGCTGAAGCTGGACGTGTCGTCCGTCGACGTGAGCCAGGTCGTGGAGGCCGTGCTCGAATCACTGCGGCCCGCCGCCGAGGCGAAGGGCATCCGCATCCAGGCCGCGCTCGACTCGGGCGGCACCATCATGGGCGACATGAGCCGCCTGCAGCAGGTGGTGTGGAACCTGCTGTCCAACGCCGTGAAATTCACCCCCAAGGGAGGCCGCGTCCAGGTGCTGGTGGAGCGGCGGAACTCCTCGGTGGAAATCACGGTGGCCGACACGGGCCAGGGCATCTCCCCGCAGTTCCTGCCCCACGTGTTCGAGCGCTTCCGACAGGCCGACGGCAGCACCACGCGCAAGGCCGGGGGGCTCGGGCTGGGACTGGCCATCGTCCGGCACCTGGTGGAGCTGCACGGCGGCACCGTGATGGCCACCAGCGAGGGCGAGGGCCGGGGAGCCACCTTCATCGTCAGCCTGCCGCAGGCCGTGGCGCTGAGGCGGGAGGTGCTGGTGCCCCCCTCCCTCCGCGGCCCGTTGCAGGAGCGGGACCTCCCCTGCCCGCCCCAGCTCGCGAGCCTGCGGGTGCTCGTGGTGGACGACGAGGAGGACACGCGCGAGCTGCTTCGCAGCATCATCGAGACGTGTGGCGGCATCGTCACCACGGCCGGTTCTTCGGAGGACGCGCTGGCCGAGCTCCGCGAGGCATCGTTCGATGTGCTCGTCTCCGACGTCGGCATGCCCGAAGAGGACGGGTACCGCTTCATCGCCCGCGTCCGGGCCCTGCCCGAGGAACAGGGTGGCGGCATCCCCGCGGTGGCCCTCACGGCCTACACCCGCATGGAGGACCGGACGCGCGCGCTGCTCGCGGGCTTCACCACCCACGTGCCCAAACCCATCGAACCGGTGGAGCTGATGGCCGTCATCGCCTCCATGTCCAACCGGGGCCCACTACGACGGGCCTGACACGGCCTACCCCACGGGTGTGATTTCCATGGGGCAGCCGGCCCGTCTGGCCGCCCCGGGAATGTCAGACCCTTCCGGTAGTCTGCCTTCATTCCCGAAGCCGGAAAGGAAGGCCGAACCATGACCGTCACCCGTGAGAGTCCGCGCGTTTCCGTCAACAAGCTGGGCCAGTACCTCACCGCGACGCCGTCACTGCGAAAGCGCATCATCCAGGGCCAGAAGCACCCGGTGGACCCGCAGTACCTGCGCTACCCCGCCGCCGCCCAGGCCATCATCGAGTTCCTGTGCGAAGGCCGGGATGAGGTCATCCTCCGCTACCACCAGCGGCGGCTCCTCAACGCCCAGCCGGAATCCGACTACGACGCGCACCGGCTGGCCCTGTGCGCGGAGGCGCTCCAGCGTTGCCTGGTGTCCGCGGGGGACCTGGCCACCCGCGCGATTGCCAGCCCCGTGGACGCGGACCTGCCGCCGCTGGCGATGGCGGGCGTGGACATCAGCGTGCGCCCGGACGTGCTGCTGCGCAGCGTGGATGCCCAGGGGATGATGCGCTCCGGGCTGCTGAAGCTCTACTTCTCCAAGCACACGCCGCTGGACGAGCGCTCCGGGCAATACATCGCCACGGTGCTCCAGCGTTACGCCGAGGAGCGGTTGGAGCAGCGCGGCCCGGTGGACCCGCGGCTGGTGGGCGTGTTCGACGTCTTCGCGGGCCGACTCTTCCAGGCGCCCAAGGCCCAGCAGCGCCGGATGAACGACGTCCGGTTGGCGTGCGAGGAAATCGCCGCCCGGTGGGACGTCCACTGACGCGCTGGTGAGCGGGCGTCCCGCCCCGGGCCTGTCCGCTTCCGGGACGGGCCTTCCCGCATTCGCGCACCCGCCTGGCTCGCTCAGGGAAGGACACCCTCCGGATGTCCGGCGGTTGCGCCCGCGAGGCGGTTGGCATGTCCTTCGCTCATGGCCGCAGCCATGGATTCGCTCCTCCAGGACCTCCGCTACGCGATACGCACGCTGACACGAACCCCCGGCTTCACGCTGGCCGCGGGCCTCACGCTGGCGCTCGTCATTGGGGCGAACGCCGTCCTGTTCAGCGCCATCCACGCGATGCTGCTGCGGCCCCTGCCCTTTCCCCTCCCCGAATCCCTGGTCCGTATCTGGTGCGTGCAGGAGTCGGTGAGCCACGCCTCGGTGGCGGCACCGGAGCTGCTCGGCTGGCGGGAGCATTCGAAGGGCTTCAGCCAGCTCGCGGGCTTCGGACGCACCAGCCTCAACCGGACGGGAACGGACGAGCCCGAGCGGGTGCGGGCGGCGCGCATCACCCCCAACTTCTTCTCCGTGCTGGGGGTGCAACCCGCGCAGGGGCGCGACCTGCGTGAAGAGGACGCGCCACCCGGGGGTGACACCTCCGTGGTGTTGGTGAGCCATGGCTACTGGCAGCGGGCGCTCGGCGGCGTCCCGGACGTGGTGGGCCAGACGCTGGTGCTCAACGGCCGGAGCCACGCGGTGGTGGGCGTGCTGCCGGAGGACTTCTCATTCCCCGAGTTCGCCGAGGACACGGATGTGTGGGTCCCCGAGTGGCAGGACCCGCAGCGGCATGGCAACCACTACCAGTCGGTGCTGGGGCGGCTGGCACCGGGCGTCTCACTGGAGGCGGCCCGAGCGGACCTGGAGCGCGCGGCGCAGGGCATTGGCCACCCCGAGCCAGGGCAGAAGCGCCACACCGTGCGGGTGACGGGCTGGCAGGACCACCTCACGACGAACACGCGAGATGTGCTGTGGATGCTGTGGGTGGCGGTGGGCTTCGTGCTGCTCATCGCGTGCGCCAACGTGGCCAACCTCATGCTGGTGCGCACGTTGTCCCGGCAGCGGGATGGCGCCATCCGGGCGGCGCTGGGCGCCAGCCAGGGACGGCGGCTCCAGCAGTCCCTGGTGGAGAGCGTGCTGCTGTCCCTCTTCGGCGGCGTGCTAGGGCTCTTGCTGATGCTGTGGGGCATGGAGCTGGTGCGCACCCTGCTGCCCGCCAGCATGCTGCGCGTGGCGCCGCTGGAGCTCAACGGCACCGTCCTGGGCTTCAGCGTGCTGCTGTCGGTGGGCACCGGCCTGCTCTTCGGCCTGGCGCCCGCGATGCATGCGTCGGGGATGAACGTGCTGCCCCTGCTGCGGCAATCCGGCAGCGCCGTGGGCGCGCGCTCCGGGCATCCGCTGCGCAGCGCGCTCGTCATGGTGCAGCTCGCGCTCGCGCTGGTGCTGATGGTGGGCACGGGCCTCATCGTGCGCTCGCTGCAGAACATCCAGGCGGTGGACCCGGGCTTCGACGCGGAGGGGGTCGTCGCCGCGCAATTGACGCTCGCCCCCGACGCGTACCAGGAGGACGCGCGCAAGCGGGCCTTCTTCGAAGGCGTCGCGGAGCGGCTGATGGCGCGGCCCGGCATGGAAGCGGTGGGCTTCGTCAACGATGCCCCGCTGGGAGGCTCGAGCTCGAATGGTGACTTCATCCTGGAAGGGATGTCGGCCTCGCCCGGTGACCGCCACATCACGGCCTACCGGGTGGCCTCGCCCGGCTACTTCTCCGCGTTGCGCATTGGCGTGCGGCAGGGCCGCGACTTCGGGCCCGAGGACACGGAGAAGAGCGCCCCCGTCATCATCGTCAACGAGGCCTTCGTCCAGAGGTACCTCGGTGGCGGGGATGCCCTGGGCCGGCGGGTGCGGCTGACCTGGGATGACCTGCAGCCGTTCCGGGAAATCATCGGCGTGGTGGAGGACGTCCGTCACGAGTCGCTCACCCAGCCCGCCACGCCCGAAAGCTATCTGCCCTATGCGCAGTTTCCCCTGCGAGCCATGACGATGCTGGTGCGCACCCAGGGGCCGCCCGCCTCGGCGCTGGCCGCGCTGCGCGAAGAGGTGAAGGCGGTGGACGCCCAGCAGCCCGTCTACGACTTGCTGCCCTTCACGGACCGGGTGGAGAAGCTCCTGCTGCGGCCCAGGGCCACGACGCGGCTGCTGGCGGCCTTCGCCGGGCTCGCCGTCATCCTGGCCGGCGTCGGTGTCTATGGCGTGCTGGCGTATTCGGTGGGCCAGCGGACGCGAGAGTTGGGCATCCGGATGGCGCTGGGAGCCCATCCCCTCCAGGTGCTGCGGCTGGTGCTGAGCCAGGGGCTGCGGTTGACGGCCCTGGGCGTGGGCGTGGGGCTCATCGCCGCGTATGGCGCCACCCGGTTCATGGCGGCGACGCTCTATGGCGTGGAGCCCTTCGCCCCGGACATCTTCCTGGGCGTGGCCGTGGCGTTGGCGGCCCTCTCCCTGCTGGCGTGCCTGGTGCCCGCGCTTCGCGCCAGCCGCGTCTCCCCGTCGGAGTCTCTGCGCGCCGACTAGGGCTCACGCCTGCGTCATTCGAGGGGACGACTTTTCCTGGGAAGGCCCCTTGCGCGGGGGGCGGGCAACCGAGCATCCGGGCGGCCCATCGGGGCCGTTCCGGGGCGATTTCCCTCCCGGCAGGTGGGCGGACGGGGCTGGACAGCACCTGATATGGAATAAGTCGTTCCAGCTTCCGTCGGAGTAGACGTGAACAAGCTCGCCAGCATCGCCGCCCTCTTCCTTGCCGCCACGGCGCTCGTGGTGGCCCTCTGGAGTCCCCGTGAGACGGTGCAGGCTCCGCCCCCGTCCACTCCGCCCGAGCAGCCCACGAGCGTCGCCGCGGACGTCATCAACCTGGAGCGCCGGATCAAGGCCCTGGAGGACACGTCCATCAGCCTGTCCCGGCGGCTGATGGAGGTGGAGCGGCGCCCCACGTTGACGGCGGATGGGAAGGTGGTGGCCTCGCCGCCGCCCGCGGCGCTCGCGGCGGAGGTGGAGCAACTGCGCGCCGAGGTGCGCGGCATGGTCGCCGGCGAAGCGCTGAACTCCGAGGGCGGCCGCGACTACCTCAAGGACGCGGTGCGCAACGTCCAGAACGAGATGCGCAATGAGCAGCGCGCCGAGCGGCAGCAGCAGTGGCAGCAGGCGCAGATCCAGCAGCAGGCGCAGCAGCAGGAGCGCGTGCGCAAGTTCATCACCGACGCTCGGCTGAACTACACCCAGGAGCAGACGCTGACGCGCCGGCTGGAGGCGGAGTCCACCAAGCGCCAGGCGCTCATGGAAGAGGTCCGCGCCGGAACGAAGACCATGCGAGACATGCGCCAGGCGCTGCGCACGGAGAGCCAGCAGACCGACCAGGAGATGAACGCCATCCTCGACGAGGCCCAGCGCTCCCAGTACCAGTCGCTGCGCCGCGAGGACCGGAGCGTGGGTGGCCCCCCGGGCGGTCAGCGCGGTGGACAGGGCCGCGGCCGCTGAAGCGCCGTGACGAAGGCCCCCGTCATTCGAATGGGGGCCTCGCGTTGTGGGAGATGACGAGCACCTCCTCTGGCCGCCGCTCCGAGCGCGCCCAGGCCAGCAGCGCGGCGAGCGCGTCCACCGCCTTCGCATCCGCCGTCTCCAGGGGCACATCCTCGCGGTACGGATAGAAGAGGTCCTTGGAGCCCAGGCTCTGCTCCGCCCAGCGCCGCCAGCCGGGCATCGTCCTGCCGGACGCGGGTTGCAAGCCCACCACCTCGTAGCCCGCGGCAGAGAAGGGCCGGTACAGCCCCGCGACGGTGGCGCCCGTGCCGAAGCCACACACCACGCAGCGCACGGCGGGATACACGTCCTGGACGATGTCGAGCAGCCGCGTGGTCCATGACTCCACGCTCTCCACCAGCGCGCCGTTGGCGAGCTGCCGGGGCCAGAACCAGCCCTGGCGCTCGTAGTCCAGCGCCAGCTCCCAGGCCTGCGTGAAGCCGTGCACGGTGCGCACCTCCCCACCGAAGCCGTTGGCGCGCAGGTACGCGGTGCCCATCGTGTCCGTGAGGGCCACCACCGGCAGCCCGCGCTCGCGGCCCAGCGCATCCAGCGCCAGCGCCGACGACGCACCGGACAGCTCCACCAGGCCCTTCGTCTCCGCGGGCGCGGACTGGAGGTGATGGGAGAACGTCAGGTACTTCAGACTGCCCGCCGGAAGCGCTCCACCCCAGAGCACCACCGGCCCCCCCGGCCAGGGCCGTGACAAGGGAAACACGACGCGCATGCGTGAACCTCCATCCCCAACCTCCCCGGTGGGGACGTCCCACGCCAGCCACGCGGCCCGGGGGCTGTCCGGACGTGGACCCGAAGTCCGCCCGCTCACCGGCCCAGGACACTCGCCCCGGCCAGGAGGCTGAAGTGAAAAGCCTCTGGGGGAAGGCGGCTGTGCAATAGTCAGCGGCGGCTCCACATGCTGCGCCGGCTCCTTCCTACGCTCGTCGCCCTGGGTTGTGGCCTCCTGGCCCTTGGCTGGGGGCTGGTCAGCCTCCAGCGCATCTTCAGCCAGGAGCGTGATGACGCCCACGCGCAGCTGCGCTCGCGCCGGGACGCGCTGGCCCACGCGGCCGAAGAGGCCCTGCGGCAGAACCTGGCGAAGAAGCTCGATGAGAGCATCCGCCCCCTCCATGCCGCCGTGGGCGACCCGCTCGAGCCCGGCGAGGGCTACTACATCAACTTCCGCGGCTACCAGTTCCTGCCGCGCCTCACCATCCCCATGCCGGGCACCGGGACGCCCGCGCGGGACGTGCATGCCCTGCTGGGCGCGAGGATGAAGGACGGCGCCCCCGCGGGAGAATGGGAGCCCCGCCTCACGCGGCTGCGCGCGGTGGAGGCGGCGCTGGCGGCCCGGGACGCGCGAGGCGCGGCCACCCGCGTGGAGGCGCTGCTGCGCTACCACGCGGCGAACCGGCTGCCACCGGAGAAGGAGCTGCCCTTCCTGCTGCTGGTGGTGGAGCGGCTCCAGCGCGGCCCTGCCACCACGCCGCTGGTGCGGGCCCTGCTGCGCGAGGGCCTTCCAGAGGACCTGGGCGGCTTCGCCCGGGCGTCGGGGTTGCAGCGGGACGTGCTGCGCGAGCGCTCACGTTTCACGCGGGCGGACTTCGACTTCCTCCATGCGCGCATCGTCCGCGTGAGCGCCGCACTGGGCGAGCCCACGGGCGACTTCCTCGCCCGAGCGGGCGAAGCGGACGCGGGCATGCTGGTGATTCCCGAGGAGCTCTACGAGCCCACCCTCCTGGGCGAGTCCTGGTACGTGGCGCTGCGCGGCGAGGCGGTGTACGGCATCGCGGTGGACCTGGAGGCGATGCTCCAGCCCATCACCCAGGACATGCAGGCGCGCGGCCTCTTCGACGCGACGGGACGCCTGCGGCTGCGCGCGGGCGGCGCCGTCCGTCCCCTGAGCACGCTGAAGCTGGCGGTGGACATGCCTCAGTGGGCGCGCCAGGAGGCGGACATCGACGCGCGCTACGGGCTGAAGACGCTGCTGGTGGCCGTGTGCGGAGGACTCGCGGTGGCCATCGTCGCGCTCGCGGTGGTGGCCCAGCAGCGCAAGTACCACTTCCTGGAGCTCAAGAGCGACTTCGTGGCCACCGTCTCCCACGAGCTGCGCACGCCCCTGGCCTCCATCCGCCTGCTGGGTGAGACGCTGGAGCGGAAGCTGGCGCAGGCACCGGAGGTGCGTGACTACCCGGCGCGCATCGTCCAGGCCGCGGACGGGCTGCACTTCCTGGTGGAGAACATCCTGTCGTTCAACCGCATCGACAAGGGCCGCTGGACGCTGCGGACCTCGCGCGTGCGGTTGGAGGAGCTCATCCCCTCGTTGCGCGACGACCTGGCCATCGCGACCAACGTCCCCGTCCACATCACCACGGAGCTGGAAGGCGTGGAGCTGGAAGCGGACCCGGGCCTGCTGCGGATGGTGTTCTCCAACCTGGGCCGCAACGCGTGCGCCTACAACCGGAGAAGCCCCGTCGAAATCTCCATCCGCGCGCAGATGATTCCCGGCTACGGCTGCACGGTGCTCTTCCAGGACAACGGCATCGGCATCCCCGAATCCGAATGGGAGAACGCCTTCCTGGACTTCTACCGGCTGACGGTGCCCGGGACGGAGGTCCATGGCAGCGGGCTGGGCCTTGCCCTGTGCCGCAAAATCATGAAGCTGCACCGGGGCGACATCCAGGTGGCCTCCTCGGGACCCGACGGCACCACCTTCGCGCTGATATTCAACGAGCCGGCTCGATGAACACCGCTACATCCACCCCGCCCCTCCGTCCCGCCATCCTCATCGTCGAGGACGACGCCCACCTGCGCGTCGGCCTCCGGGACAACCTGCTGGACGAGGGCTACCTCGTCGCCGAGGCCCCCAGCACCCGCGACGCGGAGCGGCTGCTGCAAGAGCGTGCGTTCGACCTGCTCATCCTGGACGTCATGCTGCCCGGCGAGGACGGCTACAGCTTCTGCCGCCGCCTGCGGACGCAGGGCAACAAGAGCATGGTGCTGATGCTCACCGCGCGCTCACTGGAGGACGACATCCTCAGGGGCTTCGAGGTGGGCGCACAGGACTACCTCACCAAGCCCTACCGGCTGCGCGAGCTGCTGGCCCGGGTACGCGCCCTGGTGCGCCGCTCCGGCACGGCGCCGCCGGAGCAGATGGGCTTCAGCGGCTTCACCCTGGACCTGGGCCGGCGGCAGGTGTCGCGCGCGGACGGTTCGGTGGTGGAGCTGACGCGCACGGAGTTCGACCTGCTGGCCTTCCTGCTGCGGCACCAGGACCGGGCCCTGCCCCGAGGCGAAATCCTGGACGCCGTCTGGGGCCGCGACGTGGTGGTGGACCCGCGGACGGTGGACAACTTCGTCTCCAGCCTGAAGAAGAAGCTGGGGTGGACGAGCACCTCTGGATTCTCCATCCACACCATCCGGGGCGTGGGCTACCGCATGGAGGTCGCTTCGTCATGACACAACCATGACGAAGCGATGGCCGACCCACCGCCATTCGAAGACGCCGACTCCGTAGGTTGACTCTTGCGTGGACAGGGCGCTCCGCAGCCACCCGTCCCCGTCGGTTCCGTCCGTCTTGCACGGCCGGCACCGGGAGCGCCAGACGCTGAGGGAGGCCATCCGGAATGTTCAATTCGGTTATCGAGCGGCAGCGGGCTGGACGTCTTGGCACGGGCGTGTGGGTGTCCATCGTCCTGCATGCGGCCCTGTTCGGGGCGGTGCTCGTCATCTCCGCGAGGCCGCCGGGGCCCAGCGAGCCTCCGGAGCCGAAGGAGCTGGTGCTCCGCGTGGCGCAGCCCCCGCGCGTGGCGAAGGGCTCCCCCGCCCCCGCGCAGCCGAAGGCAGCCACCGCGCCACGCCCTCGCCCGCGCAACCGGGACCGCGTGCCCGCGCGCGTGCCGCCGCCGGTGGTGGATGCGCCGCCCAAGCCGGTGGAAGCGGTGGCGAGCACCGACACCAGCACCTCGACGGACGAGGTGGCGGACGACCCGGGGACGGGCGTGCCGGGTGGGCATCCGGAGGGCTACGAGGATAGCGACGTGATTGGCGTGCCGTACGTGCCCGGACTGGTCCCCGGGCAGGAAGCCACGGGCACCGACGTCATGCCCTTTGGCCAGGGCATGTCGCCGCCCAGACTGATGGGAACCCCGGGCATCGAATACACGCACCAGGCGCTCGCCGCCCGCGTGGAAGGCACCATGATTGCCAAGTGCGTCATCACGGTGCGCGGCGACGTGACGGACTGCCGCATCATCAAGGGCCTGCCGCACATGAACGAGGCCGTGCTCGATGCGCTGCACAACCGCCGCTACACCCCGGTGCAGTACCAGGGCCGGACGGTGAGCGTGTCCTACGTGTTCACGCTGCGGCTCAAGCTGCCCCGCTAGGAGCGTGTAGCGGTAATGGGGGTTGAGAGCGAGACCGGACGAGAGACGCCGGTCCGCCGCTGGGTGCGGCAGGCCGCTACGCCGCCATCATGCGGAAGAGCTCGAGGAGGTTGTGGGTGGCGCAGATGAGGGCCCACTCCTCCCGGGCGGACTCTCTTCCTCTCCAACCCCCTGGTGCCACTGGACAACAACCCCGTCGAGCGCCAGATGAGCGACGTCGTCCTCGGCAGGAAGAACCACTACGGCAGCAAGTCCGAGAGAGCCCCCCCAGGTGGCCGACCTCTTCTACTCGCTGATTGAGACGGCGAAGCTGCGCGGCGACGGCCCGGGGGAGTACCTGCTGCGCGCCGCTCTCGCCGCCATTGAGAACCCCGGCACCGTCACGTTGCCGAAGAGCCACGACTGACCGCTGGCCGTCCAGCGCGCGCCGGCATGGTCAGCGCTACGCGCCGGTAGGGGGCACGGCGAGCTCTTACATCCTCGCGCCGTAAGCCGAGGGGGAGCCGAAACACCGTGGGTGCATTCAGAAGCCCAGCAATCCCACCGGGTTGCTGGGCTTTTCCCGTGCGGTGACTGAATCCTCGCACCCCAGGAGCCACGCCTTGTCCTCCTGTTCCCGACGCCTGTTGCATGGAGCGGCGGGAGCTTTCCCTCGCGGCGTAGCGGTGGGCCCCTCGGTTACAGCGTGACGTCGACGGTATAGACGCCGTCGCTGGACGTGGCGGTGCCCGTCACATGGGTGCTGCCCGTCGTGCGGAGGACCTGGCCGGTGCCGTCGGGCTCGATTTCACCCGTGAGGGCGAGGTCCAGGGTGACGCTGCCCTCCAGGTCCCCGGTCATCTGGAAGGGCCCCTTGAGTGTCCCGGTGAACGTGCCGTCTGGGATGCCGCGCAACTGGAGGGTGAGCTCCGGCTGCGCCGCCGTGTCCGTGCTCGAAGTGTAGGTGATGTTCACCGGGTCCTCGTCCCCGCCCAGGATGATCTCGCCGTCGGAGTACCCGGTCATGCCAATGCGCAGGCGCATGCCCTTGTTGGCCGAACTGCCCTGGTCCACCTGCCCGGTGACGAGCAGCGTCCCGGAGACGGCGCCCGTCGTGGACTGGGGCGGGATGTTCGCAGTGGACGCGGTGTTGAAGCCGACGAAGCCCAACTGCAGGGCCTTGCCCACGGACGGGTCGAGTCCGAGGTACGCGCGGCGAGCCTGCTCGTCAGAGCTGAGTTCGTCATCACCGCAAGCCGTGAGGCCTAGGGACAGGAAGAGGGAACACGCGACAGCGGTCACGGTACGCGGAAGTGGTGTGAGCATGATGGGTGCCGCCTTTCATCCGATGGGGCTGAGGCACGTGCAGGGCGTCGTGCCGGTGCAGGCTTCCCCGTCGACCGTCTGGCAGTTGAGCCGCGGGCAGCACGGGCTGGTGGGCGAGCACGCCTGACCGCCGGCGGAGCAGGTCGAACCCGTCTCGCAGGTGCCGACGATGCTCCCCCCCGGGATGTTGCAGCCGAGCCCGACGCAGCAGTCCGCGGGCGAGGTGCAAGCCTGGCCCTGGGGCTGACAGGCGTTGGGGGTCGAGCAGGTGCCATTGCTGCAGATGCCGGAGCAGCAGGCGGCCCCCGAGGCACAGGCCGTCCCGTTCGCGGCGCACGTGCCCGCGTCCGTCCCACCCGTGCCGCCGTCCGTGCCGCCACCGCCCGGCACGGTCCCGGCACGGCACGCGTAGGCGAATTCGGAGGTGAGGGAGCAGGTGGTGCCAGCACAGCACTTGGAATCCTGCGGATCACAGGGCGTGCCCACGGGATCGCACGTCACCTTCTGGCAGGTCAGGCCGCCATTCGCGCCGGGCAGGCAGCGCGCGCCGCCGCAGCACTGGTCGGAAAACTGGCACTGCTGGTCCTGCGCGATGCAGCACGGCTCCTCGCCGGTGTAGCCCGTGGGACAGCCCGCCGGGCAGTTGTTGTTGGGGCAGCCGCCGAAGCAGCGTGGAACGCCTACGGAGTCCACCTTGCACACGGCCTTCATGCCGTCGCAGCAGGCCTCGCGGGCGTTCACGTCGATGATGCCGCCATCAGGCAGCTGGCCGCTGCCGCAGATGTTGCCCACGGGGTTGCAGCCATTCGGCTTGTCACAGCGGCTCTCGCGGCAGTGCACCGCGTTGGACAGTTTCTCACCGCCACAGCACACGCCGTCGTTGGTGCAGTAGTTGCCCGTGGGACGGCAGCCGCCCACCGGCTGGCACACGGTGGCCCCGTAGCCCAGGTCCACGCATGTGCGCGAACAGCAGTTGCTGGAGCCGGAGCACGGGTTGCCATCCTGGAGGCAACTGCCCGCGCCGCCACCGCTGACCGCCACGCAGCGGCCCGGGGTGCCCGTGTTCTCCTGCGTGCACACACCTCCGCAGCAGTCCGCGCCCTTCATGCACAGATCGCCATTGGCTTGGCACGAGTACGCCGGCTTGCAGATCCCCCCCTGGCAGTTGTTGGAGCAGCAGTCCCCCGCGCCGGTGCAGGCCTGGCCCGGCACCTTGCAACTGTCGGTGCTGCTGGAAGGCAGCGCCGCGCACTTGCCGTCCGCGCCGCAGAGCTTCGTGCAGCACGCCTCCGCGCTAGCGCACATGCTGCCCACGTCCAGGCACTGCAGCGTGGAGCACTTGCCGTCCAGGCAGCTGTTCGTGCAGCACTCAATGCCGCTGGTGCAGGTCTCGCCCGCGGCGGTGCACTGGGCACCAGGGGCAGGACAGACGCCCGTATCAGAGCAGAGGCCGGTACAGCACTGGGCGCCCGAGTCCCGGCTGCACGCCGTGCCTTCCCCGAGGCACTGGGAGCCGGGCCCCGCGTCGGGCAGGGGCTGCCCCGCGTCCGTTCCGGCATCCACCGTGACTGGCGGGAGGTTAGGCGGCTTGTCGATGTCTCCACTGCTACAAGCCACGACGCCCAAGGCCAAAAACAACAGCCAGCGGTTTGCCTTCATCCCCACAAGACCTCGGCCAGTGGCTACCGGCCACGCGGTCGGCCCCTCCACCCGCCAGCCCGTCGGCGCCAATCCCCAACCGCGCCGCCGCCGTCACTCGCGATACTCCTCGCTTCAACGCCTCCGTCGCGTAACGCAAGTGGTACACCGCAGGGGCCGCCCGCCCCGCGAGCGCGGCGAGGACCAGCTGGATCAGCTCATGGTCCGAGTGCATACCTACCTCTCCGCTCGCAATGCCCAGCGCTCCGCTAGTCCATCCTTGCGACGAGTCGACCTCAGGCGCACCCCCTGAGGCCGTTCGAGAATCACGATCCTTGGTTTAGGGCGCTCAGCCCCCGTGGCCTCCCGCTGGCACCAGGACGTGCGTCAGGACGTACTTCTTGAGGCGCCGGCGGAGCTCATCCTCCAGGGTGAGCGCGATTTGCGGGTGGACGCGCGCGCCCACCTCGAACAACACCGCCTCCAGCAGCAGCCCCTCCTGGGCGATGGCGAAGAGGCGGTCCAGCGTGGGGTCCAAGGCATCCGTCTTGCCCTCCGCCTTCTGGCTCTCATGGACGGCCAGCGCCGATGCCAGGCACTCCATCTCCTCCACGGAGGTGAACTGCTCCTCGGTGGAGCCCGTCATCTTCTTCCGGTGTGACGGCTCACCCAGCCACAGGGCCTTGCAGTTGGCGAACGCCAGCCAGGCAGGGTCGTGGTTGGGGTCGAATTGGATGGAGACGCCCTCCGCGTCGCGCTCGGCGTACCCGCGCGGAACAATGGTGTCACCGCGGATGACCAACCCCAGGTGGGCGTTGGTGCGGAAGAACTGGCGGATGACGGGGTAGCGCGGGCTCAGCGCCAGGCATTGTGCCCAGGCATCCAGCGCCTCCTCGAAGCGCCCCAGCTTCGCCAGGGCATTGCCCTTGAAGAACCAGGCACGGTGGTCATAGGGGTTGAGGGTGGTGGCGCGGCCGTAGTGCTCCAGCGCGGTGGCCGCGTCTCCGGCGAAGTAGTCCGCGTCACCCCGGAAGACCCAGGCCACGTAGCACTCGGGACACAGGTCCGTGGCCTGGGCGTACAGCTTCGCGGCCTCGTCGTAGCGCTTCGCCTGGAAGTGGGGCTCGGCCTCATCGAGCAGGGCTTTCATCCCGGCGGGCGTGGGCCACTCGCGGATGGTGCGGCGGCCGTCCTCCACCTCCACCTCCACCTGGGGGACGTCAATCAGGGCCACGCGCTGAGGCCACAGCTGGTCGCCCCACCCGCCCGGGGGCGAGTCCTTGCCCTCGATCCGATAGGCGACCTTGGAATCCTCCAGCACCTTCACGATTTCAGAGGGCGAGAGGTACGCCGGTGTCTCGTGCTCCGCCTGGGACGTCTCGGTGGCTTCGATTGGCGCTGCTGGGACGGGCTTCGGCGTGGACGCGCACCCCAGGACGAAGGAACAACCAAGGACGATGAAGAATGGACGCACGCGCGAGGGCCCCTTCGAAGGATGCGAGGACAACGGGCACCAGTCTATGCCCTGGAGTTCCTCCATCCGGAGCCTCGAAACACATCGACACGTCCCGAGCCTCCTCGGCTGGGAGATGTCCACCGTCAGGCAAGCACTTCGGAAGTGGCTTGAAAGGGCTCGCGGGGAGCGCCCAGGCCCCGCACATCCTCCTCGCGCCGCAGGTCCTCCTCCGGCTCAGGGGTGCGCGCCAACGGTGAGGTCGATGACCCTGGCAGCCCCGGCGCGCAGCACCTTGGCGTGCACGGTCTGGCCCACACGTTCCGGAGGCAGCTGCGCGACCAGGTCATCCACCTCTCGCAATGGCTGCCCCTCGAGCGTGAGCAGCGTATCACCCGGATGCAGCCCCGCCTCCTCGGCCGGGCCATCCGGCTCCACGCTCGCGACCTTGAGGCCGCTCTGGGTGCCATGGGTCTTCGCGAGCCTCTCCGGCAACCGGACGGGGAAGGCCCCCATCCCGAGGTAGCCGCTCGGCGCTTGTGCGGGCGCCTTCGTGGACGTGGCCTCGGTGCTGGGCGGCGACTTCTTTCCCCCTGGCTTCGCGGCCCCTCGAGCGACCTCGCGCGATGTGTCCTTCATCGCCTTTCGCGCGCCGCTCGCAACCTCACCGCCCTTGCGCGCTGCGCCCCGGGTCGCCTCTGCGAACGCGCGTGTTGCACCCTTGGCGCTCTTGGTGACCTCGTCGAAGGCGCGTGTTGCGTCCCGGGCGCCCTCGGCGACGTCTCGCGCCACTTCCTTCACCCTCACCGCGGGCTCGCGCGGCGCTCGCTCCTTCACGTCGCGCTTGCGTGGCGCCCCCTGCTTCGCCCCTCCAGCCTCCTGCAGGCGCAGGCGCGTCGCGGCCGGGGGCCGCCCCACTCCACCACCATGAGTCGCCATGGACATGCCTTCGCGCAATCGCTCCTTGAAGCCCTCGGCCACGCCTCCCTGCGTCGGCGCTCCACCGGCGCCCCCCCTCAGCAACCGCTGACGTGCGGCGGCTGGGGGCCGCCCCACTCCACCATGGGTCGCCAGGAACATGCTTTCGCGCAATCGGTCTTGGAAGGACTCGGCTCCCCCCTTCTCCGCCACCTTACGGAGCAGCCGCCCAGCGAGCAGTCCAATACCCAGCAGCCCGAGGATGGAGCTCCCCGGACTCGCCTTCAGCTTTTTTTGCGCAGCGCGGAGCCACTCCTCCATCGACGCTTCCTGGAGGTAGAGGGTGGTGTCCTGGAGAATGCGGCTTCCCCCCTCGAGCACGGGCCGCGTCAGCACGGTCGGCAACCGCCTGGCCGCGACCGTGAGGAGCCTCGCTCCGGACTGCGCAACGTTGGCGATGAGCGCCTCGCGCTGCGCGTGGAAGCGTTCCAATTCCTGCGCCTGAACATCCTGGGGGAGCGTCTCTTGCTGGACGCGCTTGCGCGTGTTCCCCCCGTTCGCAATTCCTTTGACCGAGGCCATGGGTGCTCACACCGCTGACGCACACGCGTGCCGGACGCGCATGCGTTGTCCGAGGAGAACGTAGACACGACAGGCGGCGAAGTTCAGGGAGGTGAGGCGGCCCCGCCC